>JBIKMF010000446.1:0-3216 GCA_044359425.1 Phycisphaerales bacterium | reverse complement strand
CACCATGGACCTGTGGATCAACACGGCCCGCGATCACCTGCTGGTTCTGCTCCGCCAGGTCGATGGCCTCGTGCTGAACTACGACGAAGCCGAACTGCTGACGGGCAAGACCAACAGCGTCACCGCGGGTCGCCACATCCTGGAGATGGGCCCGCGGTTCGTGGTGATCAAGAAGGGCGAGCACGGTGCGCTGCTGGTTCACCGCGACGGGCTCGCGGCATTCCCCGCGTATCCCACCGAGAACGTGGTCGATCCGACGGGCGCCGGTGACACGTTTGCCGGCGGCATGATGGGATCGCTGGCCGCGACGTACGCGGCAGGCGGCGACCCGGGGTCGTACGACTCGATCCGCAAGTCGCTCGCACACGCGACGGTCACGGCGTCCTTCACGATTGAATCGTTCAGCCTCGATCGCCTGCGCAAGCTGAGCCGCGCGGAGATTGACGCGAGGTACACGGAGTACGCGTCGATGACGCGACTGGCCTGAGCGGAGCACCAGCGAACATGCAGCCACGCGAGCGGACGAAGGCAAAGGGCGTGGCGGGGTTGGCGACACTGGCGGTTGCCACGGCTATTGCCGCGACGATTGCCGCACGCTCGGGACGTGTCCCGGTTGAAGTTGAGTCGGAGCCGCTCGCACCACGAGAAGCGATGGCATCGCTCGTGATCCAGCGAGGGTTCCGCGTGCACCTGGCGGCGGCGGAGCCGATGGTGCAGGCACCGGTGTGCATGAACTTCGATGCGGCCGGCCGGCTCATCGTGCTGGAGATGCGCAGCTACATGCCGGACGCCGTGGGCACAAGCGAGAAGGTGCCGACGAGCCGCGTGGTGGTGCTGAGCGACGACGACCGCAACGGACGATTCGAAGATGCGGGGACGTTTCTGGATGGGCTGGTGTTGCCGCGGAGCGTTGCCCCGTGCCGGGACGGCGTGCTGGTGCTGGCACCGCCGGACGTTCTGTTCTGCCGGGATACCGACGGGGACGGCGTAGCCGACGAGAAGCGGGTGCTGCTCACGGGATTGGAAGGGCTGACGAACCCGGAGCACGCGCCGAACGCGTTGACGTACGGGCTGGACAACTGGTGGCACTTGTCGCAGTGCGGCATCGAGTTCCGCTTCGACGGGAAGGACGTCGTCACACGCGCCACGAGCGCTCATGGCCAGTGGGGCATGACGATGGACGACGCGGGGTTGCTCTACTACACCCCGAACTCAACGGCGCTCCTGGGAGATCTGATTCCCAAGCACGCCGCCGAGATGAACCCGGCGCAGCGGGGCTTCGGCGGCGTGAACGAGGTGGTGAGTTCCGCGAACACGACGTGGCCGGTGCGGAAGACTCCCGGAGTGAACCGCGGTTACCAGGAGAACGTGCTGCGCGAGGATGGCACGCTGGCCTCGCTGACCGCCGCGTGCGGGCCGTCGGCCAATCGGTCGGGGGCATTGGGCGAGGAGTTGCGTGGGGACTTCTTCATCTGCGAGCCCGCGGGCAATCTGGTGAAGCGGCTGAAGCGGGATCGCGAGTCCGCGACCCCGAAGGTGGTGAACGCCTACGAGAACCGTGAGTTTCTGGCCTCGCGCGACGAGCGCTTCCGGCCGGTGTGGTCGTGCATCGGGCCCGATGGTGCGCTCTACATCGCGGACATGTATCGCGGCGTGATCCAGCACAAGACGTACCTGAGCACCTATCTTCGCGCACAGATCATCGAACGGAAGCTCGAACTGCCGCTGGACTTTGGCCGCATCTACCGCGTCACCGCGGACAAGCCGCCGCGCGTGGTCGGTCCGATGCCCGCGGCGATGACGGAAGCACAGCTCGTGTCCACGCTCACGCACGAGGCGGGATGGTGGCGAGATACCGCGCAGCGGCTGCTCGTGGAACGTAACGCGAAGAGCGCGGCACCGAGCGTGCGTCTACTGCTCACGAGCGACTCGTACGTCACTCGGCTCCACGCGTTGTGGACGCTTGAGGGCCTCGGCGAGGTGACGGAAGCGGATGTACTCGCGATGCTGGATGATGCCGAGCCCGCGGTGGTTCGTGCCGCGCTTCGCGTGAGCGAATCGCTCCCGTGGGGCGGAGCCCTTGCGACCGCGATCACCGAGCGAACAGGCGCGTCGGACCAGATTACGGCGGCGTACGCGGTACTGGCGGCCGGGCCGCGGATGGGTGACCAGCGATCGGAGTTCCTCGCGGGGCTTCTGTCGCGCCGGGTCGAGCAGCGGCCGGTGCGGTCGGCCGTGGTGGCGTGTTCAGCCGGCGTTGAGCTGGAATTGATCGCGACAATGTCCACCGTGATTGGCAAGCCGGGCAAGGGCGCGCTGTCGTGCGTCGGCGAACTCGCGGAGTGCATCGTGGCGGGAAGCGATGCGGCGCGAGGTGAGCTCGCGGGTCTGACGGCGGACGCGGTTCAGAGAAAGAACTGGATCGCCGCGCCGCTGATCGCGAAGTGGCGAGGAGCGGCGCGGCTGGATACCTCAACGCCCCGGGTCCTCACGCTCGACGGCGAACCCACCGAACTGGTCGGCATCGCTCGCGAGAACAAGGAAGTCGCGGAGATGGTGAAGATGCTCGCGTGGCCGGGGCACATCGCGGAGGGACAGCCGGCGAAGCCCTACGAGCCGACACCCGCGGAGAAGGCGCGGTTCGCTCGCGGTGAGCAGCTCTACCACAACTGCGTGGCGTGTCACATGAAGGATGGACGCGGCTCGCCGGGCCAAGTCCCGCCGCTCGCGGGTTCGCTGCGTGTGCTCGGTTCGCCGGATCCGCTGGTTCGGATCCTGTTGCACGGGATGGTCGGGGAGCTCGAAGCGGGCGGACAGACGTACCGCGGGCAGATGCCGGCAACGACGATCACGGGCGACGAGGATCTCGCCTCGATCCTGACCTACATCCGCGGCTCGTTCGGCAACAACGCGCTACCGGTCCATCCGGACGATGTGACGCGGGTTCGTGACGCGACCAAGGACCGCATGAGATCGTGGACCGCACTGGAACTGGAGCAGTACAAGTGAACCGCATGCTTCTCGTGATGTGCCTGGGACTCGCCTCGTGCGGCACGACCTCGACCCGGCCGAGCGAACCCGCGAACACGCCGCTCTTCGACGGAACGTCGCTCACGGGCTGGGTCCAGCGCGGCGGGAGCGCGTCCTACCGCGTCGAGGACGGCGCCATCGTCGGCGAGACCCGGCCTCGCCAGCCGAACTCGTTCCTGTGCACGG
>JBIKMF010000445.1:0-3218 GCA_044359425.1 Phycisphaerales bacterium | reverse complement strand
CGGGAGTTCGGCGACGAGTTGATGCAGCAGTCGGGCTACCGGAAGGATGAGTTCGACAAGCTCCGCTCGGATCTGCAGTCGCTGCAGCAGTCGACGCAGGGCGTTGCGCCGACGGAAGAGCAGATCGAGCAGGTTCGTCGCGTCGTCGCGCGGGTGGACGCCATCCCGGCGAAGCTCGAGGACTACAAGTATGGTCTGGAGCAGGCGGTGAAGCGGGAGATCGCCGCGGCCGAAGCCAGCCTGAGCAGCGACCTTCCAGAGGTACTGGTGAACGCGCTTCGGGGCCAGATCTCGCGGTTGGAAGCCAGCACGGTTGCACCTCCGGAGAAGATTGCCCGCGCGAAGGCAGCCGGCTACTGGGCGGAGGAGATTCGAAAGGCCTTTGAGATCCCCGGGATCTCCGGGCTGGACAGCGTTTTCGACAAAGCCGTGTTTGAACGGCTGAAGGGGGATCAGTCGAAGGCGGCGGTCGAGTCCTTTGCCACGACGGTAGCGGCTCTGTCCGTGATGCCCGCACGCGATGACGCGGCCTTTGCGCAGCAGCTTGCGAGTGCCTCCGCCACCCTCAGGCAGTGGGGGCAGAAGGTCAGCCGCCTCGCCGGGGATGCCACGCGTGCCAAGACCCTGCTTGAGCACGGGTACGGCATGGAAGACCCCGCACCGAGTGGGGAGAGCATCAAGTCCCTCGTCGATGGGATCGCCAAAGACGCCGACTGGAACCTCATCCGCCCCGCCTTCAAGCCCCTCGAAGATGCCGTTGCCGGTCTCGCGAGAATCGCGACCCTCAACCCCACCCAGTTGGTGGCCGAACTCCCGGCACTTCAGGCCCAGCCCGCTCCCGCCCGCCTTGGCACCATGCTCGCGGCATGGAATCGCCTGACCGGCGCCGGGTCGGCATGGCCGGAGACTTTCGAGCAGTGGAACGGGTTGCCCAGGACGGTCGCGGACCTGGAGGCGAACATCGACGCCAGTGCGTGCGACTCCGCCCGCAAGACCAAGCTCAAGTCCGATCTGCGGGCCCGCCGCCTCGCGTACTGGGTGGACTATGTGTCCACGAAGGCGACCGCGGACCAGACGACCCGCGTGTTCGCACCTGAGACCCGCGAGGCGTTCGGGGTTACCGACAAGGAACTGGGTGCGCTGAGCGGGAACGCGGCGTACAACTGGGCGCTGCTGCGGGCGAAGGCGGAGGTGGCGACGCTGCAGGATGCGGGCATCGGCGCGTTCATCAGCACCTGGCGCGGTCCGCTGAGCGCAGACGACGCCCTGAAGAAGGCGTTCGACAAGGCCGCGGACGGCAAGTTTGGGACGGAGTGGTCAGCGGTGGGTCCGATGGCGAACCCAGCCGGAGGGTGGGCACTCTCGAGCTCCGCGGACGCCGAGGACCACGCGACCTATACGAAGAACGGCCAGACTATCCGGTTCAACAAGGTGCCGGGCACCGAGACGATGATGGCGACGACGGAGGTCACTGTTGGGCTGGTGGCGGTGCTGCTCGAGGGCGACAAGTCCAACTTCGTCTTCGGCGCGAAGGCCGAGGGCAGCCCGGGCGTGACCCCGTGGTTCTATAAGGACCGCAAGGCCGTGGTTCGGACGCCGCCGTCGGCGAAGCTGACGCTGGGCTGGATGGTCGAGGCCTCCGAGTTGCCCGACGGCCCGCTGTACGCGGACGGGGTGCGGATCGAGCCGCCGGTCGCGGCGACGCCGTTGAACCTGGTGTCACCGACCGATGCCGCGGTGCTCGCGCGGGGGATGGGCTGCCGTCTTCCGACGGTCGGGGAGTGGGGTGCGGCGCGGGGCGCAGGGACGGGGTCCCCGAACGTGCGGGACGGCGCCTTCGGGTTGCAGTGCAACTTCGCGCAGCAGAGGGGCTTCCTGCCCCAGTACCTGCCGTCGGCGAACCGGTTCCCGATGGAGGGCTCGGCGGTGAACGCGGCGGCGGACTGCGGCGCGGTTGCGGGGAATGACGGGGTCGTCTTCTTCAGGGCGGCTCCGGTCGGGTCGGACCGGTTTGTGGATTTGGAAGGCAACGTGGCGGAGTGGGTGCTCGAGAAGGAGACCGACATCCCGGCCGGGGTGCCGATCGGCCAGGTGGACGATCTGCTCGAGCCGGTGGTCGGGGTCATCGGCGGGTCGGCGTTCTCGCCGCCGGCGGTCGCGCCGGACACGTTCGTCAAGGGGAGTTCGGTCGCATCGCTGGGCTTTAAGGCGCGGTCCTCGAACTACTCAGATGTGGGCTTCCGCCTGGCGTTCACCGCCGAGGGCGGTGGCGGGGGCAATACCTCCGGCGCGGAATGGATGCGCCGGAAGCTGGACGCCGCTCGGTACAAGTAAGGACACAGATCAGTCCGCCGGCTGGGCGTCGGTCAAGGTGGGGCCGGACGTCTGCGCGCCCGCGGCGATCTGTCGGCTTGTGCTGGCCAAGGCCATTCTCGCGCCGAAGCGGTCCGCGGCAGCGGTGTCGCCCCTCGAACCGGCGGAGTAGCTGTGAACGTGGGTGGAGGCGCGACACCCCGAGAGCGTGCATAAGCAGGCGAGGCCAAGGGGGACGAGCAACCGGCGGTTCAGCATGGGGCGTTCCTCGATGGGTTCCATAGAGGAAGGTCGGATCCGAAGGCGGGTGGGAGCGGCGTGGGCAGGGGCTTGGTGTCGGATGTGGCGGTGCCCGTGGGGGCTGTGGTGGGTGGGAGGTTCATGGCGGCTGGAGGTCCGTACCGATAACCAGCGATGACGCGCCTCTTTGCGTGCGGGGCGGGTAGTTGTCGCGTTTGAGGTACGGGTCCGGTATCATCTGGCTGCGTTGCGCAACGGACGACCCTGTACGGATTGTGGAAGGGAATGACGGTGGTTGAGCCCACAACAGATCGAGCCAAGAAGGTCCTGGCACTCGCGGCGAGGCTGCGGGTGTTGCACGCCGAGCTTTCGGGGGAGGATCCGGGGCTTCGAGGGGAGCAGTTGCGGGACGAGGTGAACCGGGCGGTGGCGGCGGTGCAGCCGCACGAGCGGGAGAAGTTCCTGCAGGAGTTGCTGGTTGAGTTCCCGACGTGGGCGAGCGAGGGTGGGGGGTCGCAGGCGCGGACGGTGGTGAAGGAGGTTGAGGAGCGGGTGATTGTGGAGGAGGTTCGGGATCCGGCGGAGCTGGTGAAGCGGCTGCTGGAGGCGACGAAGGGGATGAGCGAGGGGGATCGGGCGAAGATCACGGAGAAGCTGGCGGCTGG
>JBIKMF010000444.1:0-3221 GCA_044359425.1 Phycisphaerales bacterium | reverse complement strand
GGGGAGGTCGAGGCCTTCGGGGGATTCGGTGAGGGGGATTCCCGTGGCGGAGGGGCAGAGGGCGAGAGCGGTGGGGAGGACGGAGGCGGGGGCGAGGAGGCGTGCGAGGCCGGCGCCGGCGCGGAGTGCGCCGAGCGCGGCGAGCGCGGGTGCGCCGAGCATGACCGCGTCGTGGGTCTTGCAGCCGCCGAGGACGACGACGGTTCCGAACGTGCCTTTGTGGCCGGCGGTTGGGCGCGCGGGGAGGAGCGGGAGGGGCGTTTCGTCGATGTCGGGGGTCATTTACTCGGGGGCCTTGGCGGGGGCGTGGGAGACGGATTCGACCTTGATGGTGAGGCGGCCGAGGGTGGCGGCCATGGAGGCCATGGAAGAGGAGAGTTCACCTTCGGGGAGAGCGGAGACGGAGAGGGTGATGTGGGTTGCGTCGAAGGGGGTGTCGTTGGGGAGGGTGGCGTCGAGATCGATCCAGCGGGGCTGGCCGTCGACTTCGATGAGGGCCTGGGTCCACATGTGGTAACCGAAGATGTCCTGGCTGCCGGCGAAGGCGTCGGCGTAGATGAGGCCGGAGGCGACGCGTGAGGGGATGCCGGCGGCGCGGAGGAGGGCGGCGGTGAAGACGCCGTGTTCACTGCAATCGCCGGAGCGGTTCTGGGCGACTTCGCTTGCGGAGGCGAAGCCGACGCCGAGGTTTTTGCTGCGGATGTAGGAATGGGCGAAGCGGCGGAGGAGTTCGGCGCGTTCGGCGGCGGGCTTGTCGGCGGCGTTTTCGAGCGCGCGGGTGGCGAGGGAGCGGATCTTCTCGTCGTTGGAGTCGATCATGGTGGAGGCGGTGGTGAAGGCGGGATCGGTGGAGTCGGCGGCGGGTGCGGGGGCGGTGGAGGAGCGTGTGACGGTGATGCGGGCGGACTTGGCGTCGATGCGTTCGACGGACTGTGCGCCGGTGGAGGGGAGATCGGGGAGTGCTTCGGGGTCGGAGACGACGAAGACGGCGCGGGTGGATTGGCGGGCGCGGGAGATGGTTTTGTCGGGCTTGACGAAGGTGTTGACCATGATTTCGGGGGCGATGACCTCCCCGGCGGCTTCTTCCGCGTTGGAGAGAACCATCACGACGCTGAGGCCGCCCATGAGGGTTTCGCTGCGGACGACGGTGCCCTCGGAGTCGAGGAACTCGGAGGACTTGACGCCGGGGGTGATGCTGACTTCGACGTCGCACTTTCGGGCGTCGATTTCGCGGTCGCCGACCTTGATCTTGGCGGGTGTGAAGTTGGTGTACTTGCTGGTGACGGGTGTGAGGCCGGCCTGGGGGTCGATGGTGCGGAGGGTGATGTCGGCGGCGTTGGCCTTGAAGCGCTGGGCGAAGAAGGACTTGCCCGCGGCGGGGGTGAGCCATTCGCCGGCGGGGCGTTCGGCCTTCCGCTCGGTGCGTTTGCCGCCCTGGGTGGTGACGTGGGTGATGCCGTCGTCGGCGAAGGTGAAGTCCTGGATGACTTCGCCGGCGCCGAGGATCTGGCGGGAGCGCATGCTGAGGGGCTTGCCGTCGGCGGTTTCGACGAAGGTGGAGTCCATTTCGATGGAGATCTTGAGTGCGCCGCGGGCGAGTTCCATGCGGGAACGGGAGGTTGAGGTGATGGTCTGGTCGGTGGTTTCGACGACCTCGTGCATCCAGCCGGCCTTCTGGCCCATCATCTCGACGCGGTACCAGCGCTCGACGCGTTCCTGCGCGGCGGCGGGGAGGGCCTGGGAGAGGAAGAGGGCGAGGGTCGCGGCGAGGGTGAGGAGGCGGTGAGGGGAGGACGCTTGGCGGGGTGATTGCATGCGATGATGGCTCCGTGCGTGGGGTGATTCTATCAGCATGAGGGGGAGGGCCGTGGCTATGCTGATGCCGTGATCGACACGCACTGTCATCTGACGTTTCCGGATTTTGGAGATCCCGAGCGGGGATTGCCGGGGGGTGTTGCGGGTGTGCTCGCGAAGGCGGCGGAGCACGGCGTGACGGGGTGCATCACGATTTCGACGACCAGTGGAGACTGCGGGCGGGTGCTGGGGGTGGCACGCGCGCACGAGCGGGTGTGGTGCTCGGCGGGGGTTCACCCGTTGTACGCGGATCAGGGGCCGCACGATTGGGCTGAGGTGGCGAGGTGCGGGGCGGATCCCAAGTGCGTGGCGTGGGGGGAGCTGGGGCTGGACAACCACTACAGCGAACCGGGGCCGGCGCTGCAGCGCGAGGTGTTGGACGAGCAGTTGGCGTTTTTGGAGGGGCAGGCGGCGGCGGGGGTGGTGAAGCCGGTGGTGCTGCATTGCCGCGAGGCGTTTGCGGATTTGATTCCGATACTGAAGCGGTCGAAGCTGGACACGGCGCGGATGGTGTTTCACTGCTTTACGGGGACGGTGGCGGACATGCGGATGCTGCTGGACATCGGCGCGAGCGTGTCGTTCACGGGGGTGCTGACGTACCGGAATGCGCGGGAGGTGCAGGAGGCGGCGAGGTTGGCGCCGGATGATCGGGTGATGGTGGAGACGGATGCGCCGTTTCTGTCGCCGGATCCGCACCGGGGCACACGGCCGTGTCAGCCGTGGATGGTTTCGATTACGGCGCGGAAGCTGGCGGAGGTCCGGTCGACGGGGTTCGAGCGGTTTCACGAGGTGCTGAACGAGAACACGGCGAAGTTCTTCGGGGTTCGCTGAGCGTGTACGGAGGCAGGGATGCTGGCATGGTTTCACACGTTTGACCCGGTGTTGCTGCGGATCAGCGGGGACTTTGGGATCCGCTGGTATGGCTTGAGCTACATCCTGGGGTTTGTGTGCGCGTACTTGTGGCTGCGGTGGCTTTCGCTGAAGCGGATGACGCCGCTATCGCCGGTGTTTCTGATGGATGCGTTGACGTGGCTGGTGGTGGGGGTGATCGCGGGCGGGCGGCTGGGCTATGTGCTGATTTACTCGCCTGATCTGTTTGTGACGTTCACGAAGAGCTTCCCGTTCTGGGGCGTGCTGATGCTCAATCGCGGGGGGATGGCGAGTCACGGGGGGATGGTGGGGGTGGCGATCGCGTGCGTGTTTATCGCGACTCGGAAGACCGAGAGCGGAGCAAGACCGGGGATTCTGCACCTGTTTGATCTGTGTGCGATGACGTGCACGCCGGGTCTGGCGCTTGGTCGCTTGGCGAACTTCATCAACGGGGAGTTGCTGGGGCGGGTCGTTGCTCCGCCGGGGACGAAGGGGCC
>JBIKMF010000097.1:0-11932 GCA_044359425.1 Phycisphaerales bacterium | reverse complement strand
GCTGAACTCCGCCTTCAGCTTCGTCCGCCGCTCGTACACGATGTACCCGAAGCTCGGGCACGTGTGCTCGGTCTCGAAGCCCTTCAGGAAGATGTTGTTCTTGATCTCGATCGGCTGGTCCGGCAGGAGCGGGATCAGCTCGTACGGCGTCCGCTGCCGCTCGAGGTCCACGAACCCCGCCATCATGCGGTGGATGTCGTTCGCGATCCGGTTGTCGCACACGATCTTCGCGGTCCCCATTCCCTGAAACCGCCGCTGCGAACAGAAGTACGCAAGCGCCCCGATGTGGTCCATGTGCCCGTGCGTGATCGCCAGGTGCTTGCTCGGCAGCACCGCACGCGGGCACGACCCAACGTCAAACCCAAGATCCAACTCCGGGATGTGCACGCACGTCGACTCCCCCGCGATCGATTCCCCCACGATCCGAAACGGCGGTACGTACAAGAACCCCATCGAGGTTTCACGCGGCGGCGGCTTCGGGATCATTCGACAATTCTCCTGCGCGGGCTTCCGCCCAACGGGAAAGCACCAGTTCTCTCGTACACGATCCCAAGCATAGGCACTACCCCCTCGGCCCGTGCCCACGCCTGTTCCGCCGCAACCGCCGCGGCCGCAAAAACGCCTCCCGCGGCTGCGCGTCCCGGGGCCTCAACAACGGATTCGCCCCGGGCCGCAAGTGACGCTTGCGACGCAACGCTCGAACCGGCTTCCGCTGTGGTGAGTTGTCCATCATCTCTCGCACTGGTTGGGGGTTCGCCGCTCACGCGACTCACCGGTGGGGGGTCCATCCGCAACAGGCCTCGCCCGTCGCTTCCACTCACTCCGAACGTGCGATTCAAGGCGCACCGATTCAACCCACTTGTGCCCAACCCCGATTCGGACACCACAAGCCACCAATCAGGGGACGCACAACCCCCCCAACCCGCACACCCCAACCCAGTTCTGGGACCAAGGGTCGCAGCAACTCTCCAGCCCCCGGGTCCGACGCGACGTTCAGCCGCGTCTGTGTTACGCACCCGCCTCCCCCACAATCCTACCAACCCACCAACAAACGCAACGAATTATAACAAACAACTTATATTGCCCATTGCCCATTGCCCATTGCCCATTGCCCATTGCCCATTGCCCATTGCCTATTGCCTTTCTTCCCCATTGACAGGGAAACCCCGCCCCCACCCGCTCCATTACTCAGGCTTTCCCCTCTGGGCGATTCGCCTTCGACGCGTCATACTTCCGCTGTCTCGGAGCATCGCAACGACGCTCCACCATTCGTTCACACCGGAGTCCCTCATGCGTTCCAGTTCGATCCTCGCACTCGCCACCCTCCTCGCCGCCTCCGCCCCCGCGCTCGCCGAGCAAGTCATCTACGACTTCCGCGGCATGACCTACGTCGGCGGCGTGCTGCGCACCTTCACGGGCGAGCTCGAGTACAACGATGCCGCGGCGTCGAGCACGACCTACACACCCGGCACCGGCAACAGCACCATCCAGGGCTTCCGCAGCACCTACTCCGGCGCGGTGACCCGGCTCTCGATCCAACTCAGCAACGGGGAATCCGTCTCGTCACTCGGCGGCGACATCGCCGTGAGCAACCTGATCCAGGCCGAGGCCAGCGCGCCGCTGCCGGAAGGCCTCTCGATGCAAGCGTGGACCAACTCCACCGCCGGCTCGATCAACGGCCTCCAGATCCGCTACATGTACCTCGCCTTCCTCCCCGTCACGCCGAACTTCACGTGGGACGGCCTCGATCAGCTCATCGGCAACAACTCCGAGACCCTCCTCGACGCGAACCCCGCGCTCCTGCCGTCGAACGTCGACACCAACCTCACCGGCACACCCCTCGTCGCCGACCTCAACCCAATGTTCCCCAACGGCCTCTTCCTCGGCACGGTCCACGACCTCACCACAACGGTGAACACGATCGACTACTTCGAACGCCGCATCCCCACCCCCGCCTCAGCAACCCTCCTCACCCTCGCCGCGGCAACCACACTGCGCCGTCGGCGGCGCTAACGCGTTACTCAACCGCACCCGTTTCCTGGCGTCCACGCTTTCGAAGAAGTCGTCTACCCCTGGTCCAAGTGTGTTCCGCACATCGAGTGGCAGTCTTACTCAGCACCACGCCGATGATGCCCTTGTGGTGCAAGGTTCGCCGAACCTCGAGCAGACCAAACGGCACGTTCTCGAGTATGCCGCGACTGCCCCAGGTATGTCAAATCGTTGGAAAGGCGGTGTACACACGATGTAGAATGAGATCATGGATGTCCCTGCACACCACCCCGAGTCCGCCGAGACCTGGCGCTTTCATCGCGGCGACGTAGTTGCGAAGCGCTTTACGCTGAGGCAACCCATCGGCAGAAGCAGGGCCGAAGTGTGGCTTGCGGATCAAGCGGACGAGCCATCGTGGCCAAGTACGATCGCGCTCAAGCTGATCACATCGCCTTCGCCGGAGGAAACTCTCCGTCTCAAGGCCGAGCACGAACTCTGTTGCCGCACCGACCTCATGGATGTCGCCTTCATCCCGAGGTCCTTCTACCAAGGCGAGTGCTCAGTTCGCGGGGAGAACGTTGCGTACCTCGCCCGGGAGTTCGTGGATGGCGAGGACATCCTGAAACACGCCAATGGCAGGCATCTGCCGATGGAGGCTCGCGTCGACCTCATGATCAAGGTCTGCGAGGGAGTGGCAGCACTGCACGAGAGGAGGATCAGACACAGAGACCTCAAACCAGCGAACATCCTCGTGGACGCCAGTGGCCAACCAAAGCTCATCGACTTCGGCAGCGCGGTTGATGCTGCCAAGCGGGAGAAGGCCAACCTGACAATTGTCACCGAAGCGATCCATCGCTCCGAGGGTTACGCGCCGCCAGAGGCGTACGGCCAGAACGCGCTGAGTGCCTTCATGACGGCTTCCGAGCCCTGGGACGTGTACTCGCTGGGCGTTGTTCTTGCCGACCTCCTTACCGGGATTCGCGACCAGCGGCAGCAACCCCTCGATATCACGCCGGTGGTCGAGAACGACCTGGAACTCCACCACACACTTCGGCATATGGCCCAGTCACTGCCGGCCGGGGAATGCCAACGAGCAGCAGAGGTGCGTGGGTGTACCTCCACAGGGCAGTGGTTCGACACCCTCGATCCGTTTATCGAGAACGTTTCGCTCCAGAGTCGGCACGATCTTACCTCTGTGCGATACGGAACGGCGGGCAGATTTGCAAGTTGTCTTCGAGAATGGCGAAGGACATCTGTTGAGCAGAGGTACTCGCAGTCACCCCTCCGGCTCAACAAGCGAGCCCGCCAGGTATCCATCAACGAGCAGCACCGGTACCTCGCATTGATCACCGGAGTGGGTTCACTGGTTCGAGAGCGGAAGTACACGCAAGCTCGCCAACTTCTGCGGGACATCGATAGGGGTGTCGGAGGCGATCGATCCAAGCAAACCACGACGTGGGAATATCGCCACTTCGAACTTCTTCTCAACGGCCTCGCAACGGTGATGATGCATGAGGCGCACGTCAACTCGGCCGAGTTCAGTTCTGACGGCACGCGGGTGGTGACAGCGACCGACGACGGTATCGCACGAGTCTGGGACGCCGTGACCGGCAGTGTGATCGCCGAGACCGAGCGGCACGGCGCACCGCTGCTCTCGGCCGTCTTCAGCCCCGACCTCACACGGGTAGCAACTACGTCGGACGACGGAAAGGCGAGCGTTTGGGAATGGGATGCAACAACCGGGGACTGCAGCGCCAGCCACCTTATGCACAACCGCCGTGTCAACTCGGTGCACTTCACCAATGACGGGTCACGAGTCGTGACGGCATCGGACGATGAGACAGCAAAGGTATGGGATGTGTTCAGTGGCGCGGCTGTCGCAACGCTTCGGGGTCACGCGGGCGGCGTGAACTGCGCCTTCTTCAGCCCCGACGCAACGACGGTGGTGACGGGCGGTGAAGATGCAACAGCACGTGTGTGGAGTGCTTCGACCGGACAGCCGCGAGCAACCTTGAGCGGACATGCGCTCGGGTTCAGCGAACTCCAGGGAGTCCGGTCGTTAAATCTCAGTCCGGATGGCAAGTACGTCCTTACCGCTACAGGCGATGGTACTGCCCGCGTGTGGGACCTGGATGGAACTCCTGTAGCAGTCTTGTCCGGCCATGATAACAGTGCTCAAGTGATATCCGCACGCTTCAGCCCCGACGGCACTCGGGTCGTCACAGCATCGGCGGACGCTACCGCACGTATCTGGGACAAAGCGAATGGGTTGCATCGAACTGTTCTTCGTGGTCACGGTGACGCAGTCATAGATGCTCACTTCAGTCCCGACGGCACGAGAGTGGTAACGGCGTCCCTTGATGGCACGGCGCGCGTGTGGGACGCGCTTTGCGTGATACAACCCACCGTGCGCGGAGGTGACCACCTGCTTAGAGAAGTGGCGGTACTTCGCGGGCATGAAGGGCCACTCATCCTCGCGGCCTTCTGCCCGAAAGGTCGGCGGATTCTGACAATCGGGCGTGACGATATGACCGTCCGGATCTGGAGTGGATCCGAGGTGGAGAATGTCCTTCTGAAGTCCCACCCTGATGGACTCAGGTGCAGGCATGCAGCCCCCAGTCCTGACGGACGCTGGATCATCGCGACGCACGGCGATGATTCGGCGACGCTGTATGATGCGTCGTCTGGGGAGTCTCACGACGTGTTTCGGGGCAATACCGCTTACTCGATGGGGTTCGCCACGTTCAGCCCGGATGGATCTCGCGTCGTCACCTGCTCGGCCGACGGAGTTGCGAAGGTCTGGGACGTATCCAGCGGTGACCCATTGGCAGAACTGGCTCCTGACAGGAATGAGTTGGCCGAGGAACTGCTCGGCCGCCCCGAGGGGACGCAACCGAGCCGATTGGAAGAGGACGTTGCGAGCTGGGTTGTTGTTGCAGCGTTCAGCCCGAGCGGCGATCGCGTAGTCACAGCCCATCAAGACAAGATCGCTCATGTGTGGAACTCCGAGCAAGGTACCCGGATCGCATCCCTTGTGGGTCATGCGCCGGGGTTGATTCAATCCGTCGCCTTTAGTCCTGAGGGCACGACGGTTGCGACAGCGTCAACCGATGGAACAGCGCGTGTCTGGGACGCGTTCACCGGCAAACTGCTCGCCGAGTTGAGCGGGCATCACGACAAGGTGAACAGCGTCGCGTTCAGTCCGAGTGGGCGCCGCGTCGTGACAGCATCCAACGACAAGACAGCCTGTGTCTGGGACTGGGCTCAGAAGGAATGCGTTTCTGTGCTTCGTGGACACACGCACTCAATCAGGTCCGCAACTTTCAGCCCTGATGGCACACGAGTACTTACGGCCGCGAGAGACGAGGGCTCCGCTGAGCTGGAATCCGCAAGTGTCCGAATGTGGCACGCGGACACCGGCACGGAGTTGGTAACGCTGGATTGCCCCAACGTCGTTTCCGCCACATTTAGTCATGATGGCCGACGGGTCGTGGCAGTCTCTTGGGATGGGGGGGTTCGAACTTGGCACACGCAATCGCCCCAGGAACGCTCGGCCGATCTTGCAGCCAGATGTTCGGCCGAAGCTGCACAGACTGTGCTGCGCGCCGCCGAGGCGAGGTTGTCCTTCCAGTCCCACACCCCACCGTCTCACGGAGAGATTCTCCGCGCCGTCGCCGCAGACGTGCTGGCGACTGCTGAAGTGGTCGCCGAGGTTGAGCGAATGCTCCGAGCGCGCCAGCGTTTCACGTGAGCAATCGCTCCGCGAGGAAACGACTCCGCACGTCAGCTCCCCTTCGTTAGGTACTCCCGGAGCGCTTTCACGGCGCGGTCGTATTGGCTCTTCACGGTTCCCTTTGGCGCTCCCGTGGCCACTGCGATCTGCTGTAGGGAGAGACCGCCAAAGCACTTCATGTCGATAACCAGAGCTGCGGGCGGATCGTCTTGATAGAGCTCACCCATGATTTCGTGGAGTGATTCGGCTTGTTCCCCAAGCATCACGAGCTCGCTCGGTTCGATGCCGTCGTACTGCTCCTCAACGAGAACCGTATAGATCCTCTCGAGGTGTTCTTCTTGGATGTCCCTTCTGGTTCTCGCCCGGACCGTCGGCAGTTCCTCGTCGGTCGCGGCAGAAGCTCGCCCTGCCCCGCCCCGCTTCAGTGCCTGCTTCCATCGCACATGGTCGATGATGACCTGACGCATGGCCTGGCTGGCCAGAGTCAGGAACTCTCCATCAGACATCTGTTTGTTCGAGAGTTTGTCGAAAGCATCATGCACCACGAGCGTCGTCTGAAGTGCCTGGGCTGACTGTTCACGCGCCAGAAGACCAGACGCCATGTGCTTCAACCGTTCATAGAGGCGCTGCACCTGTGGGTCGAGGGTGTGTCCCATGACTAACTTTATGGCCAGCCGGTCGGCACGAGGAAAGGACGAGCGGACAGGAGGGTCGGGGTCCGTACGGGATACTGCCGCGACTTTGTCGCTTGGTCAACAGCGGCGGTCGGGAACCAATGACAGATTCCTGAACGCGACGTCAAACGGTCGGGCATCCGTGTCGCTTCCTGTTGTAGTACCCCGCAGAGGGCCTCGCATCCGCCAAATGAACCCTAGGAAGGAGACCGGCATGATCGTCTTGAGTCCGAATCGCGAAGTGCAAATCGAACGCCAGCCAACGGAACGTCGCTTCGGGGACCCAAGGGCCCTCGGCTCGACTGTCTGCTGTGTTTGCGAGGCACCGCTGACCAACGGGAATCACCATTGCAAGGGTAATCGTCGGAGGTACGAAACGGAGAACACCGACCTGGTCGCAGAGATGCTCTCTCCGGAGTACCTTCACCGGGCGCTTTTGGCGTTTCAGGAAACGACCGAGGATGGGCTGGAGACACTCTGATGACACGCGATGAGACGTGGCGTCAACTCGGCCTCATCTCAGACCTGCTCGATAGCATCGCCGCAACAGACGCCCTGAAACCCGATTTGCCCTTTGTCGGAGCGAAGCTCAAGTGGCTGACCACGCGAGTGATCCCCAACTGTTTTGAGCATAGCGACTTTGGTCGCACGGACTGCCTGGTCGAGGTGGCCCGGCTCCAAGAACGTTGGGCCGCTCTCTACTTTGAAACCGGGTACTCCTCGCCGAAGAGGGTCGCGGTTGGTCCAAGTCGAGGCTCTTCGCCGTCGCTGCAGCCTTGGACCGCCGCGGAGCTTCGCTTCATCGAGAAGGAGGGGGGCTTCGATGATACAGCAATTCGACTGGTGACTGTTTGGGGTCGCATCCCGTCTGAGGCGCGCGAAGATGGCCGATGGGTCGTTCGCGTGCCAGGGGGCAACGTGTACGACGTGGGGTTGATCCGGGAGCGTCTGGGAAAGGTTGACTCTTCAACGCTCCACCGGATCGCCGAGCAAGCCATCCTGCTCTCGGCGGGTTCGGGCCTCCGCACCGACCGATTTGATGATGCGGCTGAGAGCATTGGACCGTTGGTACCCGAGTTGTTCTCAGCCGAGGAGCGGCCGGCGCACGTTGTCTGGAGGCTCGCGTACTCGCTGATGGAGAGTGGCTGGCTGCACCTTGGCGCACCCGCACACCGACCAGGCAGGTCCGCCGAACCGGGTGTGCTTCACCTCACAGACCTGGGCTTCAGGCACGCGAACTCCGCGTTCCATGCGTGGTGGGTCTTCAGCAAGGAATCGGGCTATCAGGGGCGCCGTGGAGCGCCGGCACCGCCTCTCACGCTAGAGGAGAACGACATTCCATTCTGATTCCCACGCGGGATCGAAATCGGATCGTGATAAGGTGTTATCAGTTGTTGCTCGCGGAGCGGGTTATGAACAAACGAAGCGAAGCACGTAGTCACAAGGGCAGGAAGTCGAGCGAGAACGACACAGCCCGTCGTCTGCTGATGGACTCCTCCCCCTTGACGTACAACCTCGCAGGTAAGCAGCCTGGTGCGCTTGTCGCGAGTCTGGAGGTCTTGTCCGGCGGCGTTGGTCGCCCATGGCACGAGGTGCTCCGTGAACTTCACAGCCACCTGAGCGGATCGTCGGTGTCGGCTGCCGAGTTTGCCAGCGAGTTTGGGGTGGAAACCAACCCCGTCTTCGTTGCAGGAATCCCCCAGTGGCGAACGACGGATGGCGAACTTCGCGGGCCAACGGGATGGGGCATGGAGCTCTACGTCGACGAGCAAGGAATCCTCCGCCGGTGGTCCTCTTGATGTCTTTGCGATCGATGACACAACCGACCGAGGCCGCCCACGGTCTCGGTTCATTCGGAGCGAGCCTTGCCACGGTTCATTCTTGGAAACTTCGATCGATGGGTACCACCGTATCAGGCACGGCAGGAGCACGATGCCTGGAGTAGACACCAACTGCATCTCGACTACGAGGCGTGCTGGGTCTTCGACCAGCAATCAGGACGACTTCTCGACCTCGACTCGCTGACCTACCTGCCCTTTGGCGATACCTGGTTCTGTGCCGCAGACGAGTACCCCGACGCGACGGAACACATGCGGCACGCGGCAAGTGAAGTGTTCTGCGCTCTCTTCACGGCGATCGTGCGTGCCTTTCCAGACTTCAGCTTCGCGGATACCGGCGTGCGCGAGAATGAACCGTGGATCTCCTGCCTTCATGATCGACTGCGTCCGGACATCGCGGACAGCATCCGGAAGCAGATACTGACCAGTCGACAGACGCCATACAGGGTAATCGGTGTCGACAAGGCGAAGTGCTTGGACGCCATTCTGCGGATCGACGCTCTTTCCGAGGCAAACGCCCGGGTGAAGGCCGAACTGAAAGGCCTGATCGTCACGGCGGTTCGAGAAGACTATCCGTATCCATTTCAGTCGATGCGTGATCGGAATGAAGTGACTCGTCAGACACAACAGGAGATGTTCGATGCGAACACGGCTCGCCAGAGTGACCACGGCGAGTTCCGTTTGCCTCTGGACCCCTGATCGACATTTGCGAAGTAAGCCGCGATATCTCGTCCGGCAATGCCCACCGTGTGTCTCCCGAACGTGCGGCCCTCGAGTCAGCCACACCTAGGCGGATTGTTTGGCGTGTTCGGATAGTGCTGCGTCTCCCGGACCCGTAGAAGGCATAGCTACAGCGGAAGCTCGAGCCTGGAACCGGTACACCGTAGCCCCAGCACGCCCACTTGCCGTGCTTCACGATGTGCGTGGCCTAGGTTGTCGCAGCAAACCGAGCTCAAGCACACACGAAAAAAGGGAGTCCAAGATTAACGCAACATATTATATACATATCACGTCAATTCCCCCCCAAACCTCTCCTTCGCCTTCTTCCCCGCCTTCCGCGGCGCGAAGATCGCGCTTGATGCTGGGCCGCTTGTCTCGCGCGCCACCGGGCCCGCTTTGATCCGCTCGAACGCGCTCTTCGCGTTTGCTTTGCTGAACTCCGTGCCGATGAAACGCCGGCCTAGCGCTCGCGCCATCACGCCCGTTGTTCCGCTCCCGAGGAATGGATCAACCACCAGGTCGCCCTTGTTGCTCGTCGACAGAATCACCCGCTCCAGGTACGTCTCGGGCAACTGGTTGTCGTGGTTGCCGCGGCGTTCCTTGTTGTTCCCCTGGATCCGCCCCCAGTACTTCCCGTACCACACGTCCATCGGCGCTCGCATTCCCGCCGCGACGCCGTCCTTCTTGCTGAGCGTCCGCGGGTCGAAGTACGTCGTCGCGCGGTCCGACGCTTCGAGGATCGGATCGAGGTTCCACGTCGCCTCGCCCCCGGGCTTCACGAAGTAGAGCGCGTGCACCTTGCTGTTGATGAACCTGCTCTTGGTATTCTGTCCGAATCGGTAGTGCCAGATGCACCAGTTCCGCATCTGAAGCCCGCGCCCCTTCAGGTGCATCACGATCTCCGCCGCCGTGTCGTCCGGGATGTTCACCCAGAAACTCCCGCCCGGCCGCAGCAACCGATTGCACCCGTCCAGCCACTCACCCGTGAACTCCAGGTAGTCCTGCCGCGGCATCGCGTCGTCCCACTCGTCGTACGCGCGGTTCCAGTTGAAGGGCGGATCCGCGAACACCAGGTCCACCTTGCCCTCGAACTCGGTGGCGAGCGAAGCGAGCAGCTCGCGACAGTCGCCCACGTAGACGCGGCAATCGGGCTCGGTCAGTGCGAACGTGGGAGAGTTGGGCGCGGTTCGGGGGGGCATCAGTCGTAGGGTACCACCCCGCGCCCCCCAAAGTGTCCCTCGGAAACGCGGAAGTATCGGGGAACATGGCGGTTGCAGGACCTACGATCGACCGTCCGCTCGACCCCGACTGTCATATGAATACTGAAAACACTCCGAACGAACCCGCCCCTCACCTCTCCGCCGAACCCAAGTTCGAGCACACGCCCCCCGCGCTCGTGCCCAACGTGGGCGAGATCTTCGACGCCCAGAAGACGTTCGCCGACCTCGGCCTGCGCTCCAGCGTCGTCAAGGGAGTCGATGCCGCGGGCTTCAAGCACCCGACCTCCATCCAGGCCACGCTGATCCCGATGGCCCTGACCGGCAAGGACGTGATCGGCCAGGCCAAGACCGGCACCGGCAAGACCGCCGCCTTCGGCCTCCCGCTCCTGCACATGTGCAACAAGGACGACGCCTACCAGGCCCTCGTCCTCGCGCCCACGCGCGAACTCGCCATCCAGATCACCGAAGAGATCAACGAACTCGGCAAGTTCACCCCCATCCGCGCCATGACCGTCTACGGCGGTGAACGCGTCGCGGCACAGGCCAAGAAGCTCGAGCGCGGTTCGCAGATCATCGTCGGCACGCCCGGCCGTGTCATGGACATGCTCGAACGCGGGCACTTCCACCTGAAGAACGTCCGCCACGCCGTGCTCGACGAAGTCGATCGCATGCTCGACATCGGCTTCCGCGAAGACATCCGCCGAATCCTCGAGAAGTGCCCCCACGCCGGCCCCGACCGCGAGGGCGTCCGCGGCCGCCAGACGATCTTCGTCTCCGCCACCATCTCCCCCGACATCGAGAAGCTCGCTCGCCGCTACATGTACGAGCCGGAGAAGATCGTCGTCGCCGCTGGCTCGCTCACCGTCAGCCTCGTCGAGCAGCACTACCTCCCCGTCAACCCGTGGGACAAGAAGCGCCTGCTCGTCCACCTCCTCAAGCGCGAAGAGCCCGCCCTCACCATCGTTTTCTGCCGCCTCAAGCGCACCGTCGACGAGCTCGCCCGCCTCCTCAACGACAAGGGCATCGAGGCCCACGCCATCCACGGCGATATGTCCCAGGGCAAGCGCAACAGCACCATGACCAAGCTGCGCGGCGGTTCGCTCTCCGTCCTCGTCGCCTCCGATCTCGCCTCGCGCGGCATCGACGTCGACGGCATCTCCCACGTCATCAACTACGACCTCCCCGAGGACGTCGAGCTCTATGTCCACCGCATCGGCCGCACCGCTCGCGCCGGCCGGCGCGGCGTCGCCTGGGCCCTCGTCACTCCTGAACAGGGCGAACTGCTCACGCAGATCGAACTCCTGATCAACGCCGAGATCCCCAAGCTCGACTACGCCGACTTCGTCCCCAGCCCGCCCCCCTCCGATTGGCGCGGCATCATCCCCAAGGTCCGCACCGGCATCCCCGCCGACGCGCCGCAGGAACCCATCGGTCCCTCCGCACGCCTCGTCGCCGCGTCGAACCCGACGCTCCCGCAGGGAGTGGATGAGTCCAAGTTCCCCGGCGGCATCGTGCCCACCAAGCTCCCGCCCAAGCGGATGATGGGTCGCATGCCCGGCCGCGGCCGCTGATCCGGGTTACTTCTTCTTGCCCACCGGCTTACCACCAACGGTGAGCGTGGCCGCTTTGCCTTTGGCCTTCTTGCCGAACGCGGCGCGGATTACGCCGCGGAGCATGTAGGCGAGTGCGCCGAGTGCCGCGAGCGTTACGACCCAGAACTGCCAGTCGGTCAGCAGTTCCTTCACAGCATCACCCGGT
>JBIKMF010000455.1:0-3108 GCA_044359425.1 Phycisphaerales bacterium | reverse complement strand
TGATCCAAATGTCGGCGGGCCCGGGCGCGGATCGGGTGCTTCGGGTGATGTGGACGCCGGCGGCGATGAGGATCTGCGCGACGAGTGCGGAGGTGCGCGTGTCGCGGAGGGAGATGGTGGCGGTGACGGCGGGCGTCTTTGGGGAGCGGGGTTTGGAGGCGACGGCGGGGAGGACGAGGGTGACGACGGTGCCGCGGTTGGGTTCGGATTGGAGTTCGACGTGACCACCGGCGCGCTCGGCGACCTTGCGGACGAGTGGGAGACCGAGGCCGGTGCCCATGCCACGGGACTTGGTGGTGAAGAAGAGGTCGAAGGCGCGTTTGCGGACATCGGCGGACATGCCTCGGCCGCGATCGGCGACGCTGAGGCGGACGGTCTTGCGATTGGCGGAGGGTGTGGCGGAGATCTGGATGTGGCCGCTGTGTGGGCGGAGGGAGGCTTCGTTGGCGTTGACGAAGAGGTTGAGGACGGCCTGGGTGAGCCAGTGGGGGGCGGATTGGACGGCGGGGAGGTGGGCTGGGAAGGAGGCTTTGATACGGATGCCCGAGGGGACGGCTTTGCGGAGGAGGACGCCGACTTGTTTCCACCATTGGGCGAGGTCGGTTTCGCAGGCTTCGTCGGAGTTGGAGGATGGGCCGCTGGGGTCCATGGTGAGGAAGCGGAGGCCGTCGCTAAGGTGTTGGAGGTATGCGACGGAGCGGCGGACGGCGTTGACGTGGTTGAGCGCGGAGGCGGGGATGCCGGAGTGCTCGATGGCGTTGAGGCGAGCGCGGACGGGGAGGAGCACGTTGTTCATGTCGTGGCCGAGGCCGGCGGCGAGCGTGCCCAGGGATGTGAGGCGGTCGGTGAGGTGGAGGCGGAGGTGGGCGGTGGCGAGGGCGCGGGTTTGTTCGGTGACGAGTTTCTGGAGGCGGGAGCGGGTGGCTGGGGAGTCGCCGCCGACGTCGATCTCGGTGCTGCAGTCGCGGACGATGCCGATGAAGAAGGGTTCTTCCTGGGCGGGGAGATCGGCCCTGGACATGGAGAGTTCGATGGGGACGGCGGAGCCGTCTTTGCGGACGGCGTCGAAGCGGCGGGAGCGGGTGAGGGATCTGCCGGGGTCGGCGCGGCGGTAGCGGTCGAGGTAGCGGTCGAGTGAGGAGCGACGGGGTTCGGGGATGAGGACGCGGACGTTTCGGCCGAGGAGTTCGTTGGGTGTCCAACCGAAGACGTGTTCGACGGAATCGCTCGCGGATTGGATGACGCCGACGGCGTCCATTGTGATGATGGGGTCGAGCGCGAGCTGGTGGCGACGTTCGGCGGGTGATTGGCGCGAGGAGGCGGGCGGGATCGTGGTTTTCCCGCGGCGTGGAGGTGCCTTGCGCATGAGGAACTGTACGGGGAGGGAAGGGGTTTCTACGGCGAGAAAGGGCGGGTGCGGCACATAGGGGAAAGTTCCCTATTGCGGGTGGGAGGGGCGTTGGAGATCATGAGGATGTAAGAGTTTTGAAAGGTGAGGGGACCGAGGAGGAAGGGATGAACGCATTGGCACGCAGGGCGAGACTGATGAAGTTGCAGGCGGAGGAGAACCGCACGCTCGTGAACGCGATCGCGAAGGAGATGTGGGAGTTGCACGGGGGGTGTGGGCGGGTTGATTGGAGGGCGGTGGACAGGGATTTGAGCACGATGACGATGCGGGCGAGCCGGGATGCGCGGAAGGGTTCGGCGGGGATGAGCGGGCGCGAGAAAAGAGGCCCCGCGGGGGGCCTCGGATGAGGGGTTGGGGTTTGTGAGTACGCTCAGATTGCGCGGCGGCGACGGAGAAGGAGTGGGAGTGGTGCTGCGCACATCATGAGGGCGGAGGGGGCGGGGACGAGGACGGAGGCGGCGAAGCCGTAGTCGCCGGTGGATGTGAAGCCCTGGAGGCCGACCGGGAGGGCGACGACACCCCATGCCGCGCCGTTCCAGTTGATGAACTGGAAGGTGGCGGGTTCGTTGAGGCCGAGTTGGGCGATGCCGGTGCGGTTGAAGCGGAAGGTCATGGAGTTGCCGGGGAGGAGGCCGGCCCAGGCGAAGGCGTCGCCGCCGCCGTTGCTGTTCCATTCGAGGGAGCCGGAGGCGATTCGGGCGTTCGAGCTGGCGGGGCTGATGGTGATGAGGCCGCCGGCGTCGTTTGCGAACGCGAGGTTGCTGCCGTTGGCGACGGTGTCGAGGTGAAGGTGACCAAGGGAGGCGGTGCTGGATTCACCGATCTCGGCGTCGATGAGGGCCATGAGGGAGATGCCGTAATCGGTTTCGGCCGCGAGGATGGTGATCTTGCCTTCGGTGGCGATCCCATTGGAGTTGAGGTGGGAGTGGACGCTCGCGAGGGACGCGGTCGACCAGCCGGTCTCGCTGTTGCCGAAGAGGCCGGGGACGAACGGGCCGGAGTTGAGGAGGATGCCGCCGCCGATGTCGGAGACGGCGATGATGCCGGCGGGCGCGACGGTTGCGATGCAGGAGGCGAGAAGAGACGCGACGCAGGTACGAACGATCATAAGAACCACCTTTCGAGTGCAAACGTGCACGGCTGTCCATCCCGGGACGGTTTTGCTGTCACTCCGGGGCGGGCGCCGACACGGGGCAGTCTAGACCGTCGGGTTTTGTTGGCGAGGTGGTTGTCCTAAGTTGGTTACAAACACATAACAAGTGCTCGGAGGCGAGCACTCTTTATTGGTTGGGATGTATGGGGGACAAGTGCTCGCGCGGGCGGGTCGGAGGGCGGTCGTGTTCTTAGGAGTAGATAACGATGGAGTCTGGCTCGATGGTGAAGCGGGCACCGGGTTTGGTGGTTTGGTCGCGGATGATCTGGCGGGCGATGAAGTCGAGGGTTGCGGGGCGGAGGTTGAGCGGGAGGTTGGTGTCGCGGGTCCATTGTTCCGACGTCGGGATCGAGATGATGGCGAGGACGTCGTTGCCGCCGAACTCGTAGTACAGATCGAAGGAGGTCTTGGGGTGGTTGAAGACGACGCGGCCGTCGCGTCCGTTGCTTGCGTAGGAGAGCGAGGCGCCGCGGAGGGCGGGGTGCAGGGTTGGTGGTGCCGCGGGTGGGGTGGGGGGTTGGGAGGAGGGGGTGCGGAAGGTGGCGTT
>JBIKMF010000248.1:0-6176 GCA_044359425.1 Phycisphaerales bacterium | reverse complement strand
GCGGGGCGGGGGGGGGGGGGGGGGGTGCCGGGGGGGGGGGGGGGGGGGGGGGGGGGGGGGGGGGGGGGGGGGGGGGGGGGGGGGGGGGGCACGGCGGGGCGGCGGAAGGTGGCGTTGATGAGGGAGACGACGAGGGAGATCCAAGGCATGCGGGGCGTGCTCGTCAGTTGGGATTGGTGCGGAGGGAGTGGATGTGGACGGTGCCGAGGTCGAGGCGTGCGATGGCGAGGATGGGCTCGGCGAGTTTGTCGGGGCCGATGTAGCGATCGCCGACGAAGGCGGGAGAGGTGGGGTGGGGGAGGATCTGGGTGAGCTTGTCGATCTGGGTATCGAGGGTCCAGATGGTGGAACCGTCGAGACCGACGCGCGAGAGGCGGAGGGTGGGGTGGACGGAGTCGCCTTCGCGGTGGAAGACGAGGAAGCTGTCGGGGTTGGAGAAGCGGATGACGTTGCCGCTGGGAGCGTCGCGGAGGAATGCGGCGTGGCGGAAGGGGGGAGAGGAGATGCTTGCGTCGGTGGAGGTGACGCGGGGGAGTGGGTTGGAGGCGATGGAGGCGAGGCGGAGGGTTCGTGGGTTGCGGGAACGCACGGCGTCGTCGGAGGGGTTGATGCGGGCGTTGGGGGCGAGGTCGGTGGCGGCTTCGGTGTCGGAGGCGAGGGTGAACCAGTCGGAGGGGGACCAGAGGACGCCTTTGGCGAGGAAGGGCTCTTCGGGGCGGGAGTTGTAACCCATGAGCTGGGAGATGGGCATGGAGGCGATGTGCTTGGGGACGGGGCGGGAGGTGATGGAGCGGGATGAGAGGTCGAAGCCTTGGACGTCTGAGATGGTGAACCAGAGGATGTCGTTCTCGAAGTACTGGGCGCCGATGTTGTGGGTGCGGTCTGAGGAGCGGACGGAGCGAGCGAGGGTGGTGGTGGAGTGGGGGGAGGTGCCGGAGTCGGGGAAGAGCCAGAGTTCGTAGGAGTAACTCATCCGGTCCTGGGGAACGCCCTTGAGGGAGGGGAGGTAGGGGTCGCAAGTTTCGATAACGACGGCGAGGTGGGAGCCGGCCCGGACGACGCGGCCGGCGGGAGAGCCGTTGGACTTGACGCCTATCTGGCGGCATGCACCGGCGAGGAGGGCGAGGAGGGCGGCGATGCCGCCGAGGACGAGGGGGATGGAGGCGCGGGCGGGCATGGTGTGGGTCCTGTGGGAGTGGGTGTGAAGACCATGCGAAAGAGGGGCGGAATGAGGTCGGGGATTGCGGGCGGGGGGGTACGGGGGAAGGGGTTTGGTATACTGGGAGAGGTACTGGGGTTGGAGGGGGGAGGGGATTGGCGGAGGGCCTGGCGCGATGGCGGCGAAGAAGAAGGTGACGAAGAAGGCGGGCAAGATGGAGGCTCGGGCGGACTTGGGACTGTCCGCGGAGTCGTACTTTGCAGCGGTGGATCCGGAGCTGCGGGAGGTGACGGACCGATTGCGGCGGCTGGTGCGGGAGGCGGCGCCGCGGGCGAAGGAATCGATCAAGTGGGGGATGCCGGTGTACGAGCAGAAGGGGCTGCTGTGCTACATCCAGGCGGCGCGGGGGTACGCGAAGCTGGGGTTTTACGAGCAGGGGATCTACCTGTCGGATCCGGACGGGCTGCTGGAGGGGACGGGGGAGAACATGCGGCACGTGAAGGTGAGGAGTGCGAAGGAGATCCGGGCGGGGCTGTTTTCGGCGTGGGTGAAGCGCGCGGTGGAGATGAACGAGGACGCGTGAGGGGCGTGGGGGGCGTGGGTGCGTGTGGCGGAGCGTGGGGGGGAGCGGGGATCGTTTTCGGGTTTTCGCATTCCTATACTCCGCGCCCGAACTCTCTGCGAACAAGGATCCTTGCATGCTGCTGCGTACACATACTTGCGGCGAACTCCGCGACTCCCACATCGGCCAGACCGTGCGACTGAACGGCTGGGTGAACTCGTACCGCGACCACGGGAATCTGATCTTCATCGACTTGCGTGACCGGTACGGGATTACGCAGCTGGTGTTTGATCCGGATGACGGTGCGGGTCAGGAGATGATGGGGAACGCGGACACGCTGCGGAACGAGTACGTGGTGGCGGTGGAGGGGAAGGTCCGTGCACGCGTCGGCGGGGAGAACCCGAAGCTGGCGTCGGGCAAGGTGGAGATCGCGGTCTCGAAGATCGAGGTGCTGAACAAGACGGAGAATCCGCCGTTCCTTCCGGACGACATGGGGAAGCTGCCGGCGGAAGAGTTCCGGATGACGTACCGGTACATGGACCTTCGTCGGCCCCGGATGCAGCAGATCCTGGGGGTTCGCCACAAGGTGTACCAGGTGACGCGTCGGTACTTTGACGAGAACGGGTTCCTGGAGGTTGAGACTCCGATCCTGTACAAGAGCACGCCGGAGGGTGCGCGGGAGTTTCTGGTTCCGAACCGGCACGTGCCGGGTTCGTGGTATGCGTTGCCGCAGAGCCCGCAGCTTTTCAAGCAGATCCTGATGGTTTCGGGGTGCGACCGGTACATGCAGATCTGCCGGTGTTTCCGCGACGAGGATCCGCGTGCGGACCGGCAGGCGGAGTTCACGCAGATCGACTTGGAGATGAGCTTCGTCCGTCGCGACCAGGTGGTCGAGATGATGGAGGGGTTCGTTCGTCGGCTGTGGAAAGAGGTGATGAACGTTGAGGTTCCGCCGATCCTGAAGATGACGTATCGGGAGGCGATGGAGCGGTTCGGGATCGACCGGCCGGATACGCGGTACGGGCTGGAGATCACGGACGTTTCGGAGATCGCGGCGAAGACGGAGCTTGGGTTCTTCAAGGACACGCTGGCGAAGGGCGCGGATCGGCCGCGGTACAACAGCCAGCGGGGCGTGGTGAAGGCGATCCGGGTGCCCGGGGGCGCGGAGAAGCTCAGCCGCAAGTTGACGGACGGGTACAACGAGTTTGTGCGCGGGTTTGGCGCGGGCGGCGTTGCGGTGGTGAAGGTGAACGCGGCGGGTGTTTTCGAGACTGGTATCGCGAAGCATCTCGAGCCGGTTCGCGCGGAGCTGACGGCGGCGCTGGGGCTGCAGCCGGGCGACACGGTGTTGTTCGTGGCGGACACGTACAACGTGTGCACGAAGTCGCTGGGCGAACTGCGTCAGAAGGTGGCGCGGGACATGGGCGTGGTTCCGAAGCCGGGCGCCGAGGGCGGGCCGTGGAACTTCCTCGTGGTGGTGGACTTCCCGATGTTCGAGAAGGACAAGGAGTCGGGGCGGTGGATCGCGATGCACCATCCGTTCACCGCGCCGCGTGACGACCAGGCTGAGGCGTTTGTGAATGCCTCGGTGGATGACGACGTGACGATCGAGTCGATCGTTTCGGCGGGGTATGACATCGTGCTGAACGGGCAGGAGATTGCCGGTGGCTCGGTGCGCATCCACGACGGGAAGGTGCAGAGCAAGGTCTTCCAGTTGCTGGGGCTGACCCCGGAGCAGGCGAAGGAGAAGTTCAGCTTCCTGCTCGAGGCGTTGTCGTACGGTGCGCCGCCGCACGCGGGTATCGCGTTCGGTCTGGACCGGCTGGTAATGAACTTCGTCGGCACGGACAACATTCGGGACGTTATCGCGTTCCCGAAGACGCAGATCGGGTCGGACCTGATGACGCGTGCGCCGAGCTATGTGACGGAGGAGCAGTTGCGGGAGTTGTATGTGAAGAACACGGTGGCGACACCGCCGGCGGGGTCACAGGGCAACTCTTAACGGCTGGGTGCTGGGAAGTGGTGGGCCGGAGCAAAGGCGTCCGTCGGAAGTGCCGATGGAGGTTTGCTCTGGCATACACCCATGAACCGACACTCGACCGAACAAACCCCGGCTCCACCTGTTCCGCTGTTTAACGCGAGTGGCGTTGCGCTGTGGGCGGACGACCCGGTACTGATCGGGCGGATGGCGCTGCGCGCGGAGGTTGGGGCGAGGCTGCTGAACGGGGCGGTGGTGATCGACGGTGAGGAATGGCGGTACCGGTTCGAGCGGCTGGTGGAGTCGATGACGTGGTGGGAGCGTCGGATGCTGCGTGCCGCGGCGGTGGACGCGAGCGGGGGCTTTAACGCGTGGAAGTCGCTGGGGATTGATCCGTTTTTGTACAAGCTGACGACGCACTGGTTTCCGGAGCTTGTGAACAGCCGGTCGCTGACGCCGTTTTACCAGCCGATTGTGCGGGTGGAGACGGGGACGGTGCTGGGGTTTGAGGCGTTGATCCGCGGGACGGTGGATGGTGAGATGAAGGCTGGTGGGGACATCATTGATGCGGCGCGTGCGCACAACGCGTTGTTTCAGTTGGATGAGCAGGCGCGGGTTGCGGCGGTGGCGGCGGGGGTGCCGCAGTTGGAGGCTGGGGAGAAGCTGTTTGTGAACTTTTTGCCGCTGACGATCCGGGATCCGGCGTCGGCGTTTGAGATGGTGTGGGAGGCGTTGCGGAAGGCGAACGCGGATCCGTCGTGCCTGGTGTTTGAGGTGGTGGAGAGCGAGGCGTTCCCGGACATTGCGATGCTGAAGGCGATCGTGAGCGAGATTCGGGCGCGGGGCGCGAAGGTGGCGTTGGATGATCTTGGGACGGGGAATGCCGCGCTGGTGTATGTGGACGAGTTGCTGCCGGACTACATCAAGCTGGCGAAGGGGTTGATCCCGGACTATCCGCATCAGCGGGACCTGCTGCTGGTGCGTGGGTTGGTGGATCACGCGCACCTGCGTGGGATCAAGGTGATTGCGGAGGGGATGGAGACGATCCGCCAGTGGCAAGCGGTGGTGTCTCTGGAAGTGGATTATGTGCAGGGGTGGCTGGTGGGGAAGGCGGACGCGGTGCCGCGGCGGGACTTGGGCGTTGAGCGTTTGCTCGCGGCGTAGTTACTGCACTTCGATTTCCTGAACTTTGCGCCAGCGGCGGCGGGCTTCTGAGAGCTGGCGGAGTTGTTCGCGCACATCGCGGGGCGAGGGGATTCGTTCGAGTCGGACGATGGGCTGTCGTTCGTCGGAGGAGTTGATGACGACGGTGCCGATGCCGATCATGCGGTCGAGGGCGGTCTGGTCGACGGCGCTGTCGAGGACGCGGTAAAGCTCGACGTCTTCGATGTCGCGGGCGATGATGCCGGTGGAGATGCGGAGGCGTTGGTTGGTGAGGGTGTAGCGGGTGTTCTTGATCTTGAGGTGCAGGAAGATCACGTAGGGGATGGTGATCACGAGGATGCACGAGAGGTACCACCAGAAGATGTTCCAGAGGCTGGGGGTACCTTCCCAGAGGGTCTGTTCGTCGGT
Source organism: Phycisphaerales bacterium (assembly GCA_044359425.1). GTDB lineage: Bacteria > Planctomycetota > Phycisphaerae > Phycisphaerales > UBA1924 > JBEIUO01. Next base: position 905 of record JBIKMF010000248.1, on the reverse strand, counting down.
GGGTTCGGAGGCGGGGCGGCTGGGGGGCGTGGTGGTGGAGGGTGTTGAGGAAGAGGTATCGATTTCGGAGCCGGAGACTTTGAGGCCGATGCGTGCGGCGATGGCTTCGGCCTGCGCGGCGGAGTCGGCCTCGACGACTTTCTTCGAGGGGGCGCCGGAGACTTCATCGATGCCGTGGACGATGTAGCGGTTGGCCATGGTGGATCCTTCGGAACGGGGGCGGGTCGGTTTCCGCGGGCTGGGATCAGGATAACGGGTTGGGGGGGACGGAGGGGCTGGAGGGGCTGGGGAGGGGGATTGTTTGGCCGGAGGCGGCGTCGCGGAGGCCCTGGATGCACTCGAGGGCGACGGCGGCGATGGCGTCGGGGCGGAGGGTGTGTGTTGGGGGGAGGATGGACTGGGGGACGACCTCGCGGAGCATGGAGGTTTCGACGGCGCCGGGGGCGAGGGAGAAGGCGCGGATTCCGAGGGGGTGGCCGGCGTTGTGGGCGGCGATGGCGGCGACGTTGAGGGCGGCTTTGCTGGCGGCGTAGGCGAAGAGGTTGGGGAAGGGGTCGAGGGTGGCCATGCTGGAGATGTTGACGATGGTGGCTCGTCCTCGCTCGCGGGCGGCGTGTTCGAGGTGTGGCCAGGCGGCGTTGATGAGGGCGACGGGGCCGGCGGCGTTGGCGGCGAACATGGCGGCGATGTCGTCGGGGGAGGCGAGGCCGATGAGGGCGGGGCGGGCGATGGCGGCGTTGTTGACGAGGGCGTCGAGTCGGCCGAGGGAGGAGATGACGCGGGCGGGGAGGTCGGCGGCGGCGTGGGGGAGGGAGAGGTCGCAGGGGAGGAGGGCGAAGGGGTTGGGGAGGAGTGAAGCGGTTTCGCGGAGGGGGAGATCGCGTCGGCCGACGAGGGCGAGCGAG
>JBIKMF010000442.1:0-3231 GCA_044359425.1 Phycisphaerales bacterium | reverse complement strand
CGATTGCGGTGACGTTGGCGGACCAGTCGAAGGGGGTGGCGATCGCGGCGTGTGCGCCGGGCTTCAGGAGGTGTGCGATGTTGGTCAGCAGCGCGAGGGGCGAGGTCGTGCAGTCGATGACGTTCAGGCAGGAGATGGAACCGAACGTCGCCGCGCGGACGCAGGGGTTGAGCGCGTCCATGATCCAGACGTCGACGAGTTCCGCGGCTTCGGGGAGCGGCACGGCGAACTCGCGGCGTTCGTAGAGGATGCCGCTGATGCGTCGTTGGTAGTCGATGCGGCCGGTGCGGAGCAGGTGCTGCGCGACGCGGGCCATGGCGCTGTGGAGTTCGATTCCGAGCGTGAGTTGGTTTGTTTTCGCGGCGATCTCGAGGGACGAGCGTGCGACGCCGCAGCCGATGTCGAGCGCCGGGCCGGGGGTCGTGAACGCGGAGCGGTCTGCCGCGGCGGCGATGACGCGTGCGATCGCGCCGGGTTTGCCCATCGAGGGGTGTTCGGCGGGATCGAACTCGGCGAAGTGATCCCAGACGGCGCCGGAGAGGTGCTGGCGTGTGGCTTCGTCCCAGGAGCCGGGGCCGGCGCACTCGGCGAGGAGTGAGTCGAGCGAGGGGGAGAGATCGCGGCGGCGTGCGAGGGACTGGTGGTTGTTGGCGATGTAGGTACGGACGTCGGCGAGGAGGATGGGGACGCCGTCGATAATGGGGAACTCGCACTGGCACTCGGGCGCGGTGCAGGTGAGGATCCCTTCGATGATGGTGGAATCTTCGACGACTTCTCGACGGGAGAGCGTGAGTGACGAAGTCTCGCCGCGCGTTCTGCACTGGGGACAGACGGGGGCGAGTTCTTCGAAGTGGCGGAGTTTCACGGTGTGATCAGCCGCCGATGTTCACGGTGGTGCAGCACGGGGGCATGATCTTGCCGACGGGGCTGGGGATGGGGGCGACGCACGTCAAGTGGGCCGTCATGTCGTTGGCGCGGGCCGCGGGGAGTTTGGCGATGGTCACGGTCGCCGATCCCTTGGCGACCATGCCGGGGCCAGCGGGGACGCAGCTGGGGAGCATGCAGGGCTTTGATTGATCGGTGACGCGTGCCGCGGCCATGCCACCGATCTTCACGGTGGCGGCGCCGGGCGGGATGATGGCGAGGGGGAGCGCGGGATGGGCAACCGGAGTGGGAACGGGGGCGGGCGGGTGGATGGGCGCGTGGCAGTGCGGAGCATCCTGCTTGATGTTGTCGCCGACGCGTGCTGCAGCTGGCATGAGGGTTCCCCTTCGAGGCGGGCGCTCCGCGCAAAGGAGCTGCGTGCCTGACAGTATTCTAACGTCGATTCGCTCTCGCGTCGAGTCCCCCGCTACGCTTCTGCGCATGAGCACTCCGAACCTGCCAACCGTGGCTCCGGGCGCGGGCGCGATGGCCCTGCCGAGCGGCCGAACGCTGAACGTCGCGGCCGGGCCCGACGGGGAGCACATCGAGATCCGCGCGGCGTCGGGGCAACTCGAAGTGCGCATCTCGCTGACCCCGGATGGGCCGGTTCTGTCGCTCTCGGGCGCGAAGCTCGAGATCAACGCGAGCGACACGATCGCGGTGAACTGCAAGGACCTCAGCATCAACACCGCGGGCTCGTTCAACGTGGTGTCGAGCGGGACGGTCGGCGTGCGGGCGCAGGGTGACATGAAGATGAAGGCGATGGGCAACACCGACATCGATGCGCAGCTCATCAACCTGAACGGCGGCGACCGATCCGAGTACAACGATGCCGCGCTGCCCGTGTTCGAGGTCCTGACTCCACCCGCCCCACTGCCGCCGCCGGCTGCGGGGGATGACTGCGGATGTGGGCACGCGCACTGAAACGGGAGAGCACGCCGCATGGGACTTCGGTTTCGCAAGTCGATCTCGACCGGGCCGTTTCGGATCAACCTGAGCAAGTCCGGCGTCGGCTGGTCTGTGGGGGGCAAGGGCGTCCGCTACGGCCGTTCGGCGCGCGGACGGTCGTACACCACCTTTGGGCTGCCCGGAACGGGCATCAGCTACACGACGGGGAGTTCTCGTTCGCGCGGCAAGTCCGGCTGCCTCATCCCGATTGTCTGCCTCGGTGCGCTGGGTGCCGCGATGGCGGCGAAGGAGTTGCTGTGATGTTCACCTGGAAACGCACGCTTCGAACGGCGTCGTCCGAGCGATTCCTCGCGGTCCACGAAGGGGCCGAGGCGGCGGCGGTTGACATTCACTACGTGGGCCACGCTGCCGCGGGGACGGTGGTGCTCCTCGACCAGTTGGAGTGGACGAACGAGATGATCGCGAAGCTGCTGACGTCGCTGGACGACGACATGCTGCCGGGCATGGACATCGACGAAGGCTCGGTGAGCTTCACGGTGGTGCGGGGGCACGTCGTGGGCAACTACGAGCCGGAGCCGAAGGCGGGCGACCGATAACCGATCCAAGGGGGGTGGTACCGGGGAAGGGGTGGCGTCCCCCGGGTTGAGGCTGAACCCAGACGCAAGTCGGCCGGTTCCTCCGCCGACTTCTCCCCTGCGCTCCCGCGCGCGGAAGGAAGCCTCATGAAGACTCGATCCCTCGTCCTCGCTGTCGGTGCGTTTCTCGCGAGCCTCGGTGCTCCGGCTGTGATCGCACAAATCGCCCCGGGCACGGGCTTTACGTACCAGGGCGTTCTGAAGGACCAGCAGCAGGCGCAGACGGGGATCATGGAGTTCCGGTTCCGGCTGTACGACGCGCCTCTGGGCGGGACGCAGGTGGGCCCGATGATCCAGCCGCCGCCGGTGGCGGTGATCGACGGGCTGTTCACGATTGAACTCGACTTCGGTTCGGGGATCTTCGCGGGTAACGCGCGGTGGCTTGAGATCGACATTCGCCGGTACGGCGGGCCGAGCGGGTACTCGACGCTCTACCCCCGGCAGAAGATCTATCCGACTCCGTATGCCCTGTTCGGGCTCAACGGTGGTGCCGGCACGCAGGGCCCACCCGGTCCGCAGGGACCCGCCGGACCGCAGGGTCCTGCCGGTACAGCCGGGGCGCAGGGGCCGCAAGGGCCGCAGGGGGCCAACGGCGCGAACGGTGCGCAGGGCCCTGCTGGGCCTTCGGGATCACCCGGGCCGACGGGCGCGACGGGCCCGGCCGGTCCGCAGGGGCCCGCGGGGGCTTCGCCCTGGGGGCTGGCGAGTGGGAATACGTACTACACCGCGGGCAACGTCGGCGTGGGGATCGCTGCGCCGACGT
>JBIKMF010000443.1:0-3231 GCA_044359425.1 Phycisphaerales bacterium | reverse complement strand
ACCGCCGCGAAGAAGGCGCCCACGGCGTCGATCCACCCCAGGCAGGCGCCGACGGCCGCGAGCAGGTGGACGTCGCCAAGTCCCATGGCTTCCTTGTTGAAGGCGAGGCTCCCGAGGATCCGCACCATCCAGACGATTCCGCCGCCGACGAGGTACCCAAGGAGCACCCCCGCGAGAACCATGAGCCACGCTGGAGGCGTCTGCGCCGGAACGAGTTGCATCGCGGCCTGGCTGAACTCCCACGGGCCTCCCAGCCGGTGCGCGGCCCATCCGCCGACCATCGCGAGCCCGGCGATCGGCGAGAGGAAGATCAGCTCCCGGAGCATTTCCCGTCGGGCGTGCGGATACTGGAGCCAGTAGGCCTGGTCTTCACCGGCTCCGGTGGCGGTGTGCCCGACGGCGGAGAGGATTGCGACGTGCAGGACTGCCGCGAGTCCGACGACGGACGGCATGATCCATTCGCCCTTCCAGAGCCCCCAGGCGACGACCCCGGCTGCGACTGCCGCGCTGAGGATCCCGAGCAGCAGCCACCGCTGACCGGGTGCTTCCTCGGCTGGCGTCTCTGGACCGGTCTCGATGGCCGGTTTAGACGGCTCGTCTGGCTTCGTTCCGTCGGTGGGGATTGCGGGATCCTGGCCGCCCTCGACTGGACTGCTGGTGGCGTCGGGTACTGCGGTGGCTTTCTTGGCTTCGGCTTCGGCGCGGGCTTGTTTTTCCCATGACTCGTAGTCACCGAAGCTTCGGGTGAAGACGCCGTACTTCAGGAGCAGGTTTGCGACGACGACGCCCAGGCCGCCGCCGATTGCGGCTCCGATCCACCACCAACTGTGGTGGCCGGGGGTGGCGATGGACCAGACGTGTTCGAGGCGGGTGCCTGGGAGTCCGGCGAGGCGGCGTTTTTCGCCGAAGAACTCGAGCCATAGCGCGAAACCCGTGTGGCCGACGAGTCCGGCGATGGCGGGGACCCAGGTGAGGACCATCGGGATCTGGAAGGTCTTGGCGTCCGTGAGGAACATCGCGACGAGCGAGCCGAAGAGCACCAGGACGACGACGAAGACCGGCCAGGTGGCCATGAACCCCGCCGAGCCCCAGTCTGGGCGAAAGGGTGCGAGGGCGGAGTGCCAGGGGGTGTTGAAATCTGAGTAAGTGAGGACGAATGCGGCCCCGAAGAGGGCGGCGACGTAGGCCTCGACGAGGGGGTACTCGGGTGAGATCGGGGACCTGCAGAAGCGGCAGCGGCCGCGGAGCATGAGCCACCCGAAGACGGGGATGTTTTCCCGCCAGGTGAGCAGGGTTTGGCAGGAGGGGCATCGGGAGGGGGGGCTGACGACGTCGAGCCCCAACGGAATCCGATAGACGAGGACGTTGGTGAGAGAGCCGAGGCACGCGCCGAACGCCATGGCGAACAGCACCTTGATCACGTCCGCGAGGACGAGGATCACGCCGGGGTCACTGGAGAACATTTGTGAGAGGAAGGCCATTTAGAAGGGTAAATCGTCCTTCCGGGCGACCGGCCCGGAATCATCCTCCCCTTCATCGGCGTTCCGACCCGCCTTCAACTCTTCCAATCGCTGTTCGGCGACGGCCAGCACCTTCTGGCAGTGTCCGAGCAACTGGACGCCCCGCTCGTACTCCTTGAGCGATTCCTCCAGCCCTGCGCCGCCGCCTTCGATCTTCTCGATAATCGCTTCGAGCTGCGCCATCGCTTCCTCGAAGCTCAGTTGGGGCTGGGAGTTGGGTTGTTTTTTGGCGGTCACGTGAACAACGTAGCGACCTTGGCGCTTGCCGTCCAACCCGTGCTGTTATCCAAACAGCCCGCCGCCATCCGCCGGTCGTTTTGGTGCTGTTCCCCGCTTGGGTGCGCCGCCGACCCACGAGCGTAACTCCCCGTCCGACAAGCGGGTACGGAGTTCCTCGCCGTCTTTGATGTCGGCAACCCGTCTCACCAGCTTGCCGGCTGCGTCAAACGTCAGGCTGTACCCCCGTTCGAGGACTCCGGTCGGGCTGACGGCGGTGAGCTGCCTGCCTGCCGCGCCGAGAGCGGCCTTGGCCGCAAGCACCCTGGCGGCCATGGCGGCCTGGAGCCGGTGGCCGACGAGCCGGGTGTCCCACCGGCCGACTGCCGCTCTCGCGGCGGCCTCGAGGCGGTGCCGGAGCTGGGCGACTTCGGTCAGGGCTCGGGCGTGTACGGCACCAGGGCTGCAGCGTTCCAACCGGTTTGCCATCCGGGCCAGGTCTGCACCGGCCCGGGCCCTTCGTGCTTGGGCGGCACCTGCGAGGCGAGTCGAGGCGAGGTTTGCGTCGGCGCGGGCGGTTCGGATCGCGCGTTCGAGTACGGAGGCCAGACGCCTCGACTGGGTGTCGAGCTGCTGAGTCAGGGCTGCGCGATCGGGGGTCAGGCGCATCGCGGCCTGGGTGGGGGTGGCGCAGCGTTCGTCGGCGACGAGTTCGGCGACGGTTGTGTCGGTTTCGTGGCCGATTGCGGCGACGACGGGGACGGAGCACTCGACGATTGCGCGGGCCATTTCGCGATCGTTGAAGGGCCAGAGGTCTTCCATGGAGCCGCCGCCGCGGGTGACGAGGAGGGCATCGACTTCCAGTTCGTGGGCGCGGGCGCTGAGTTCGCGGATTGCGGCGGTGACTTCGGATGCGGCGCGGTCGCCCTGGACTCGTGCGTCGATGAGGAGCACGCCCACGGCGGGACAGCGCTTCTTCATGGTGACGAGGACGTCTTGCAATGCCGCGCCGGTGCGGCTGGTGATGACCGCGACGCGGCGTGGGAAGCGGGGGAGTGGCCGCTTGCGTTCTGGATCGAGCCATCCGAGCGCCCGGATTTCTTCGATCATCGCGCGGAGTTGGGCCTCGAGGGCGCCGGCGCCGACGGGTTCGATTTTGTCGACGACGAGCGAGACGCGACCACCTTTGGCGTAGAAGTCGACCTTGCCGCGGACTTTGACCTGTTGACCGGTGCGCGGCTTGAAGCCGACGCGTTTGGTCGCGAACTGGAACATGACGCAGTTGACGACGGCGCCTGAGTCCTTCAGGTCGAAGTACCAGTGGGTGCGATCGGAGAACCCGCCGATTTCACCGACGACCTCGACCGAGGCGGGGATGCCGCGCTTGAGGGCGGTGTCGATGAGTTCGCCGAGTTGCGTTACGGAGAGCGCGGTGCGTGTTGCGTCGCCGCTGCTCTGCGCAGCCGCCATCTTCGAGGGATCAAAGGGCAATCGC
>JBIKMF010000441.1:0-3232 GCA_044359425.1 Phycisphaerales bacterium | reverse complement strand
ACCAGGAGGTCGTCGCAGGTGCCCTCGGCCCGCTTCGTGCCGCCGTAGAGGATCACCAGCCGGTCGACGCAGTCTTCCACGTCCGCGAGCAAGTGGCTGGAGAGCAGCACCGTCTTGCCGCGCTTGCCCAGCTGGATGATCAGGTCCTTCACCTGGCGGGTACCGATCGGGTCGAGCCCGGTTGTCGGCTCGTCGAGGATGAGGAAGTCCGGGTCGTTGATGAGCGCCTGCGCGATCCCGATGCGGCGCTGCATGCCCTTGGAGTACTCGCGCACGGGGCGGAACTGGGCCGAGGCCAGCCCGATCATCTCGAGCAGCTCGTCGATGCGCTTCTCGCGCGTGCGGTAGTCGATCTCGAAGAGCTTCGCGTAGTACTCGAGCGTCTCGCGCGCGTTCAGGAATCCGTAGAGGTACGACTCCTCCGGCAGATAACCGACCCGCCGCTTCACGTCCACGTCCGTCGGCGACTTGCCGAAGATCGCGATACGCCCGCTCGACGGCCGCAGTAGCCCCAGGATCATCTTGATCGTGGTGCTCTTGCCCGAGCCGTTGGGCCCCAGCAGACCGAAGATCTCGCGCGGCCTGACCTCGAACGAGAGCTGGTTCACCGCCTTGGCGCGGTCCCGTTGCCAGAAGTCCTTGAAGACCTTGCTGACCTGCTGGACCGCCACCACGGCGTCGCCGCCCTGCCCGATCCCCATCCTCGCCTGCATCTGGGACTGCGTCATACGAACTTCCTCAGGCGGGCCCGCCCGCCGGCGATCAGCCCGGAACTTCCTGCAGATCGGTGTTGGTCTTGTACTGGCTGCGCTGCAGTTCCTGCATGCGCTGCTGGTTGATCATCTCGTTCTCGCGGACCCGGCGGGCCTGCTCGATTTCCTTCAGGATGTCCGGATCGCTGTTGAGCTGCAGGGACACCGTCGTGGCACCCGGCGGGAGCACCATCACCTGCACGCTGTCACGCGACAGGAACTCCCGCATCGCCACGGACCATTCGCGCTGCACCATCAGCAGCGGGTTTGCGTCGAACTGCGCCCGCTTGGCCTCGAACCGGGCCAGCTTGCTGCGCGAGTTGTTCACGATCTCCGACCGGTACCGGCGGGCATCCTGGAGCCTCGAGGCCACCTCGCCCGACGCCGCGTCCTTCACCATCTCCTTGGTCTTCACCCAGGCTCCGCTGGCGTCCAGCACCTCGATCTCGATCTCGACGGGCTGACCTTCGAGCAGCGCCTCGATCTGCGCGAGGGTCGCATCCTGGGCGGCCTTGTCGCCCGCCGCGATCGCGTTCTCGTACCGCGTGATCAAGCCGACCACCCGGCGCGAGTCCGTCGATTCACCGACGAGGTACAGGGAGGCCTGCCCGCCGACTTCGCTCAGCCGCGCGTTGCGGTCAGTCTGGGCTTTATCTCTTGCCTTGGCCGCGTTCGAAACTTCGGTCGCCACCTTCTCGAAGTCGCGGCGAACCCACAGCGGCGCGATGACCTGCTCGAGTGCGCACTGGTCGATGGTCAGACCCGAGCCCATGCGGTCCAGCATCTGCTGGGCCACGTCTTTCGCGATGATCGCCACTGAGCTCGTGGCCGAACCCTGCTTGAGCAGATCCTCGACGGCGACCCGCGAGCACGCGTGCACGGCCCCGCGACGCACCGCCGCGCGGACCAGTTCACGCTCGTCCGTGTCGAGGACGTTGTTGGTGAACTTCTCGACGTCGGACCGCTTGTAGGAGACCGACCACTTGGTGTGGGCGATCGCCCCGTCTGCCGCGATCACGTACCCCGAGCCCGGCTGGTCGGGCTTGAGGCTCTGCGTCGGCGCGAGCTTGTCGGGAGACGGATCGACGGTGCCCTCGGGGATCGACACCCAGAAGTCCTTGTCGATCGAGACGCCGGGCAACCCCTGCTGCCCCTGCTTGATGAGCTGCCCGATCGGGTACGGCGCACTCCAGCGCAGGCCCGGCTCGAGGTTGCTCTGCTGCACCTTGCCGAAGAGCAGGCGGATCCCCTGCTCGCCCTCGTTCACGCGTTGAAACCCGGAGAGCACGAACGCGATGCCGAGCACCGCCATCGCGACCTTCAGGATCGTGTACATCACGTTCAGCGCGTCGGCCAGCGACCGGTTCGCCGGATCCAGCGGGTCGTGCTCGTCGGACCCACCCTGCCGCAGCGTCACCGATCCCGCGCGTCGCGCCCCACCGCCGCCGGGCTCTCCCGCGGCGTCCAGCAGCGGACCTGTCCTCATGAAGGAGCCTCTCATTACTTCTCGCTCCCCTCGTTGGTCCCCCGCTCGGTGCCCGCCATCGAGGTCACCCAGCTCTTGGGCGCATCAAACGCGGGGATCTGTCCCGCCTTGAGCCCGTCCAGCGCGCTGGGCGCCAGGAGGCTCATGCCCGGCATCGACGTCGGCAGCACCAGCGTCGTGCGCTTCGCCACGACCGTCCGGATGAAGTCGATGTTGTCGAGGTACACGGCCAGTTCGGGGTTCTCGTTCATCTTCGCGAGGTACGGGGCCGCTTCGAGATCGCCTCGGGTGCGGATGTCCTGGGCGAGGCGGTCGACGAACGCGGTGATCCGCTTCGCGTCGGCTTCGGCACGCGCCCGGATCGACTTGGCGAACGCCTCGCCCTGCGACTGCGTCTCCTGGGCGAGGCGGTTACGCCCGGCCTGCATGCGCTCGATGACCGCCTTGGTCGTTTCCTCGGGGAGGAGCAGACGCGTGATGCCGATGTCCACCGCCTCGATGCCGTAGTCCGCGAGCGAGATGCCGCCCTTGTCGCCCGCGTCGGCGAACTGCTTGAGCATGTCCGCCTCGAGCGAGGCGATCGCGTTGGTCGATCCCGACGCGAACAGCTCGTTGAACTTGTACCGGCTCACCAGCGAGAGGACCGACCGCATGTTCTTCCGCAGCGACTCCTCCGCCTGGCGGTAGTGATCCTCGGCCCGATCACCGGCGTTGCTGAACCGCTGGAAGAACCGGAGCGGATCCTTGACCTTCCACGTGCAGAACGCTTCGGCGATGATCTGCTTGTTGTCCGCCGTCGAGAGCTGCTCGAGCTTGATCGACAGGAACCGCGTCCGGATGTCGTAGCTCGTCACGTCGTCGATCGGGTAGGGCAGCTTGAAGTACAGCCCCGGCTCCAGCTTCACCGCGTCCGGGCCGGCCTGGCCGAACCGCGTCTCCACCGCCGCCTCCGTGAAACGCACCGTGTACAGCACCATGTACGACAGCAACGCCG
>JBIKMF010000096.1:0-11991 GCA_044359425.1 Phycisphaerales bacterium | reverse complement strand
CCGAGGCCGCCCGGACGTTCGTCTCCGATGGGCAGGGACTCGTCGCCGTTGATGACAAAGGCCGACAGGTGTACGACGCCGCCGGCACGCCGATCTACGCATTCAGGCACGCGACTTTCCGCGGAGTGCCTTCCGGGTTCTCGAACCCGTACGGCCCGGGCGATGTCGGCGACACCGCGAGCTACGCCCCGCGACCGGGGGCCATCGGTGCCTCGCGCGTCGTTGTTGGCGAGGTTCCTGGGGAAGTTCATGTCGAAACCTGGACCGCACCCGCCGCGGGCGCCGCGGGCGCGACGACCCAGCTCCCGCCGTCGGGATCGATGGGCCGCGGAGCGGGCGCCGGGTACGACGGGCTCGACCTGATCCAGGAAACCGAGCGGTACATGCGACTCGTGGTCTCGATGACCCGTGGCGAGAAGTTCGACGTGATCCACGCCCACGACTGGCTGACGTACCCGGCGGGGCTCGCGATGCGAGCGGTCTCCGGCCGCCCGCTCGTCGTTCACGTTCACTCTACCGAGTTTGATCGCTCGGGCGCGAACGTCAACCAGCGGGTCTTCGACATCGAAAAGGCCGGCATGGCCGGCGCCGACCGCGTTCTCGCGGTCAGCCAGTTCACGAAGAACATCTGCGTGCGTCGGTACGGAGTCCCCCCGGCGAAGGTCGACGTGGTCTACAACGGCGTCGAACGCGAGACCCAGCAGCTCGCCACCGAGGCCCGCATCGAGAGCACCGACAAGATCGTGCTGTTCCTCGGACGCATCACGATGCAGAAGGGGCCCGAGTACTTCATCGCCGCCGCCAAGCGCGTCCTCGAAAAGATGGACGACGTGAAGTTCGTGCTCGCCGGCAGCGGCGACATGGCCCTGCGGATGATCGAGCTCGCGGCGGGCATGGGCATCGGCCACAAGGTGCTCTTCACCGGCTTCCTCCGCGGACGCGACGTCGAGCGCGTGTTCAAGATGGCGGACTGCTACGTGATGCCCAGCGTGAGCGAGCCCTTCGGGATCTCCGCGCTCGAGGCGATCAGCCACGACGTCCCGGTCATCCTGAGCAAGACCAGCGGCGCGAGCGAAGTGCTGACGCACGTCTTGAAGGTGGACTTCTGGGACACCGACGAGATGGCCAACAAGATCCTCGCGGTCCTGCGGCACCCGCCGCTCTCCAAGACCCTCCGCGAGCACGGGGCGTTCGAGCTCCACCGCCTGACATGGGAAGTTGCCGCGGAACGGTGCGTGGCCAGCTACGCGAAGGCGTTGGTGCCGCCGGCGAAGGCCTGAAGCGGGAGCTAGGTCCGTGCGGACCTCGGCCAACGCCCAGCGGCGTCCTCGAGCCAGAGGCGGCGGGACGGAGGGCGCCGGAATGTCAACCCGCCGTGTACACCGGTGTGCGGCCGATCAGTTCCCCGAGAACTTGGCGATCACGCCCTTGTCGCTGGTCACGTAAACCGTGCCGTCGACGAAGTCCGTCGCGTACGTGCTCACGATGCCTGGGGTCTTGATCCGCTCGATCACGTCGCCGTTGGCCGGATCGATCTGGAAAATCTCCCCGTCGTTCCAGCTCAGCAACTTGCCACCACGCTGGGTGAACACTGTGCCCCGCGCGTCCTTGGACTTCCACACCACGTCGCCTGTCATGGCATCGAAGCACACGAGCCCCTCGCCGGGGATCTCGCAGTACACAAACTCGCCAGCGGCGCTGGGCTGAACGCGGAGCGGCTGCGAAGTGCGGTAACGCCAGCTCGTCGTGCTGTACGGGTCGAAGCCCCACAGCGACTGATCAAGGCTCGCGACAAACATCATCTTGCCGTTCGAGACCGGGTGCGTCGCCACCCCGCCGTAGATCCGCGACCGGCCCACGATCTTGCCGCCGGTCGTCAGGAACATCAGATCACCCTTTTGCGAGACCGAACCGACGACCTCGGACGCGACGACCGGGTTGCCGTCGAATCCTGCATCGGAAATGAACCCCCACGCACGCGAGTTCACCGCGGTGTTGTGGGCGTAGATCTCACCCGTCGTCGTCCCGAAAATCAGGGTCTCGCCGGCAACGATCGGGGCCGTGTTTACAACCCGCTCGAACCGCTGTCGGTCCGCGAGATTGCCCGTCGGCGCCGAGAGCACGAACAGCTCGGACTCGCTCACCACGTACAGGCGCGACGAATCCGCGGGATCGCGGGAAATGCCGACAAACCTGGTCAGCGGACCGCTGAGCTCCGTGCTCCAGCGACGCTTGCCCGTCCCGTTCTCCAGGACCGTCACGGTCGAGTCCGCGCCCTGCGCCACCACGATGTCCTCGAACGCCATGAAGTGCCGCAGCTTCAGGTCCCGACGCGACGTCGAGTCCGAGTAGCCGACCCAGTCCAGCCGGTAGCCCAGCTTCTTCCAGTCCTCGAAGTTCACGTTGATGCCAAGGTCGCTCGGCAGCTGGTTGTTCACCGCTTCCTGCTTCGTCTCGCCCTTCGGGGCTGTCTGGGCCGAGGCGCAGCCGCCCAAGGTCGCCGCCGCGACGCACACACCCATCACCCGGGCGAGGCTCTCAAGGCGGGAGGACTTCTGGTTCCGATGCGAGCCGTTCGACATTGCTCAACGCTCCGATGGCTGCCGCGATCTTCGCGGGACGAGTTAGGTGAAAGTTCTGCCAGCGTGCCCGCCGAGCAGAGGGTCTTCAGTATCGAGACTTCCAGTCGCCGGGTCAAATCGACGCCTTCCGTCCGGGATCCGGAGGGTAGGGCTTGAGATCCAAGCCGGGGAGGGGAACCCTCATGGCATGTTTACCGGCATCATCGAGGCTCGTGGCACCGTCGCAGCCCTTACCCAGACCCCCACCGGGGTCCGCCTCGAGATCCACGCCCCAGACTGGGGTTACCAGGCCGCGCTCGGCGACTCCATCGCCGTAAACGGTTGCTGCCTCACGCAGTCCCAGTCGCTCCCCCCGGGCCGGTTTTCTTTCGACGTCATCCCCGAATCGCTCGCCCGCACGAATCTTGGTGACCTCCGCCCCGAGTCCCCGGTCAACCTCGAACACGCCGCCACCGCCTCCACCCTTCTCGGTGGCCACGTCGTCCAGGGGCATATCGACGCCGTTGCCGAGGTTCTCTCCATCGAAACCCAGGGCGAGTGGCGGGTCCGCTTCCGCCTTCCCCAGGCCGCGATGGAGTACCTCGTCCCCAAGGGCTGCGTCGCGATCGACGGCGTTTCGCTCACCCTCGCCGCCGTTCACCCCGCTCGCCACAGCTTCGAGGTCGCCCTCATCCCCACCACCCTCGACAAGACCACCCTCGGCTCGCTCCGAGTCGGCTCCCGCTGCAACATCGAAACCGATGTCATGGCCCGAACCGTCGTCCACTGGCTCCGCCACTACCGCGACACGCTTACGTGATCGCCCGCACCAGCGCCGCGCACACCGCCTCCGGTTTCTCCGCACCGCACACCACCGAACTCACCGCGATTCCCCGGCACCCCGCCTCACGCAACGCCCCGGCGTTCTCAGGCGTAATCCCCCCGATCGCCAGATGCGGCACCCGCCCATACGCCGCGAGGTACTCGCGCAGGTACTCCACCCCGGCGATTCGCGGCTTCTCCTTCGTCGTCGTTGGGAACATCGGCCCCACCCCGCACACGTCCGCGCCACCCGCTGTCGCCGCCGCCGCTTCCGCCGCGCATCCGGTCGACACGCCGATGAGAAGCCGCCCGCCCACCAACTCCCTCACCCGCCCGATCGGCAGGTCCGTCTGCCCCAGATGCACCCCGTGCGCGCCTGCCAGAAGCGCGACGTCCGGCCGGTCGTTCACGAACACCGTCACCCCGCGCGGCCCCGCCAGTGCAACCAACGCCTGCGCTCGTACGAGCAACTCCCCCCCGTCGAGGTGCTTCTCCCGGAGTTGGACCGCATCCGCCCCTCCCTCGATCGCTCGATTCGCAACCTCCATCCAGGGCAGCCGGCACAGAGACTCCGTCAGCAGCACACACAACCGGTGCTGGCGCGCCCGGCCCGCGCCAAGGAGTGGCAGCAGTTCCTGCTCGAGTGCGTACGCCCGGTACCGGAGCGACTCGAAGGCGGGTGACCCCTCCCCGGGCAGGGTCTTGGCCGCTTCCTCTATCGAGCGGATCGCCTCGCAGAGTCGGGATGCATTTGCCGCGGCGAGGTCGTAGGCCCCAGATCGGGAGAGCTCGGAGGGGGTGGAGACAGTGGTGCCGACGTCTCCGGGGGTATCCCGGGATGCCAGGAGCGCGACGGGGTCGACGGGCAGGCGGGAGAGCGCAAGACGCAGGTCGTGGCGAAGGGACTTCAGCCGTTCGCAGAGCGGCTGGTGATCAAGGACGAAGCGGGCGAGGTCTTCGAGGACCCGGATGGCCTCTCGGGCGCGGTTCGCGTTGGCGTCGATGATTCGGGTGATCGGGGCCATGACGAGGAGGGTAGGGGCCGGGATATTCGGCGCGAGGGTGCAGAGAATGGGTCATGGACGATGGCACGTTTGAGATTCTCGACCCGGGCCCGCGCGTGCCACGCCGCGTGCCGGGAATCGTGCGCTCCTGCGAGGACGTCTACGCGGCCCTTGACGCCGCGGCGGCCGAGTTGTTCCTCCGGGCAGGGCAGGCGGTGGGGGAGCACGGGGAGTTTCAGTTGGCGGTGTCGGCATCAGGCCTGACGCTGCGATTGATCCGCCTGCTGCTGATCGATCCTGCGATGCGAGAGTTCCCGTGGGGGAAGACGACGGTGTGGGTTGCGGAGGACGAGGGAGCGGAGCCCTTGGGGGAGTTGCTCCTGGATCACAGCGGCATCGAGCGAGCGAACTTCCATGCCGTGGGGCCGACGACCGCTGGCGAACTCGCCGCGAGGTTCGGTGACCGGGTGTTGGGCCGAGCGGGCGCCGCGCGTCTTGACGCGAGCGTTCTCGGGCTTGACGGTGGTTGGATGACCGATTCTGCGCGCGTCGACGCGGCGGATGTGTACTGTGTTCAAGGGGATCGGGCGTGGATGGGCGGGCGTCACCTGCTGGGGGCGGGCAGCGTCTGTGTGATCTGTGCGGGGCGTCATGTGCTGGCGCCCTTTGAAACGGGTGCGCCCCGGGGCGGTGTCCTTGAGATCGGTCGCGTGGCGGCCGCCCGGACGCTGTGGTTCCTTGGTGCGGAAGGTGAGGCAAGTTCCTGATGAATCTTTCGGTGCAGCCCAATGACGCCGTGCAGTTCCGCATCCGCCACGAAGACGACGAGCTTCTGGTCGTGGAGAAGCCGAACAAGCTGGTGACGCAGCCGGGCCTCGGTCACGAGGAGGACACGCTGCTCAACGGGCTCTTCGCGAAGTTCGGCGCCAAGCTCCAGAATCTCGGCAAAGACAGGGACTTTGGCCTGCTGCACCGCCTGGACCGCGAAACCAGCGGGCTGCTGGTCGTCGCCCTTCGTGGCAACACCTACGACCGCCTCCGCGAGATGTTCGAGAAGCGTGAGATCGCCAAGTACTACTGGGCGGTGGTGCAGCCTGCACCCAAGCACCAGAGCGGGGTGATCCGCAAGCCAATCGCCGAGTACGAGGCGGATGATCGGCGGGTCCGCAAGCTCGCCCGTGTGAGTTCCGCCGGAAAGCCCGCGGTAACCGCGTATCGCGTCCTGAGTTCCTCGAACCTCGGCGCAGTCGTCGAGTGCCGCGCGGTCACGGGGCGATTGCACCAGATCCGTGTGCACATGCAGGCAATCGGCTGCCCGATCGTTGGAGATGGGCTCTACGGCCCGCGCGGCGGGGGCGGCGTCGGAGGGCGGCTCTCGCTCCACGCGCACCGGTTGAAGTTCGTCCATCCCGCGACGGGCGAAGTCATCGATGTCGACACGCCCTGGCCAAAGGACATGAAGAACGTCCTCGGGCGACTCCGGCTGCAGCGTCCCGATGTCCCCGCGTCACCGGGGGTCGAGCGCCCGAAGGAAGTCGATAGTGACCCGATTCTCGATGAGGATCCCGGCGTCGGTGAGGACGAGGCGTAAAGGATCTTCGGTCATGTTGCCCTGAGCCACGTGCCGCTCGCGGGTGCGGGTCACGCGCTGTGCGACATCCGGCCCAAGCGCCGTCGCCGCGGCAAGAATCACGCCCGCATCGAGCCCCTCGGAGAGTCTGAGCCCGGTCATGAGCAACTCGCCCAGCGCGCGGGTTGCGTCGGGCGTTTCATGGTCGGTGGCGTGGCTGAGCCCCGCTGTCTTGGTGGAGAGGTAGTCGTCCAGGCGCTGGAGGTTCTTCCAGCGGTGACCCGCAAAATGGGCGCTGGCGGACGGTCCCGCGGCGAGCCACTGTCCCTGCCGCCAGTAGATCAGGTTGTGGCGGCATTCCTGGCCTGGCGCCGCGTAGTTCGAAACCTCGTACCGCTGGAGCCCCGCGGCCCGGAGCACCTCGGAGGTCACCAGGAACATGTCGACCTCGGTGTCTTCGTCGGTCGGGGCGAACTCGCCTTGTTTCAGGCGAACGGCCATGGCGGTGTTGGGCTCGTAGGTGAGGTTGTAGCAGGAGAGATGGCGGGTTCCGAGGGAGAGGGCGATGGAGAGGTCGGACCGCCATTCGTCAAGGGTTTGTCCGGGGATGGCGTAGATCAGGTCGATCGAGTCCCGTGAGATGCCGGCCTTCCGGGCGTGATCGAGGGCGACGGGGACGGAGTCGGGGTTGTGCCAGCGTTCGAGGGTGGCGAGGTGGCGCGGGTTGAACGACTGGGCCCCCATGCTGACGCGGGTAACTCCTCCCGCCACAAGGGTGTCGGTGAGTTCCCGGGTGACCGTTTCCGGGTTGCACTCGACGGTGAACTCTTCGAGTTGGGTGAGGTCAAACCGGGACCGGAGGTGGGCGAGGAGGTCGCGCCAGAGGGCGGGGGGGAGCAGGCTGGGGGTTCCGCCGCCGACAAAGATGGTCCGGAGGGGGGTGGCGGCCCGGTTGGAGAGGGCGGAGAGCTCTTCTTTGAGCCTTTCAACGAACTCCGGCTGGCGGTTGCGCGTATCAACAATGCTGTAGAAGTCGCAGTAGTGGCACTTGTGGAAGCAGAACGGAACATGGATGTACAGCGACTCGGCGGGGGGGGCCTCACGGGGCACCGAAGCCAGAATGTCGGCAACGGGCACGGAACGGCGTTGATCGGCGAGCGGGATTCGGGTATTGTGTGGCAAGGACGCGGCCTGTTGGTAATCACGCCATCGGGTGGGGCGCGGGGAAGGCGATGGGTGCCGAGCCTTGCGGAGCCCGTCTTACGAGGATAGCCGCATGAGCGCATCTCTGGTGTTTGTGACAGCGGACGGACGCCAACGCGAAATCGGCTTGAACCGTCCGGTTCAGGTCATCGGTCGGCAGGTGGACTGCCAGATCCGAATCCCCACCGGGGCGGTCTCGCGTCACCACTGCGAGGTGATCGTTGACGACAACCGTGTCACGCTGCGTGACCTCGGTTCAAGCAACGGTTCCTACGTGAACCGCAAGCGCGTCAACCAGCAGCAGGAACTCGCTCCCGGCGATCTGATCTGCATCGGCGAGCAGGTTTTTGTCCTCCGTGTCGGCGGCCGCCCGTCCGACATCGACGCCGAAGACGCCTACGAGGACGGGCTTGTGAAAACACCCGCTGGCGGCACGCCCGCGAGCGCACCCAAGGCGGCATCGGCCGCACCTGCCAAGCGTTCCGCCCCCAAGGCGAACTCGGACGACAGCAGCGTGATGGACTTCGATTTCCTCGACGAGGACGACATCGACCGCAAGCAGCCCAAGCTCTAAAGCGAGTGGACGCGTTCGATCAGCTGGGCCCGCTCACGCGGCCTTTGTGTCTTTGGGGTTGCCGCCGGAGGGCACCTTGATGTTCGTGCTGCACGCGCGGCAGCGGATCGTTTTCCCGCGGGCGGCCTGCGGTACAGCCAGTACCTTCCTGCAAGTCAGGTTGGGACACATGATCCGGATTGTACCTTTTGAACTCATGTGTGAACTTCTTCCGCACGGTTGCATCGGCACATTCGGGTCGGGTATTGAGCCTCTCTGAGATCGCATGCGCTATAACTTGGGGATTCCGGACCGAGCGAGGTCCGAGAACGCAACTCGCACCTGGTACGGAATGCGGCCATGACACTGAGCGCGAACGGGCAAGGCGGGCGTGGGACTTCGACCGCGGTCGTTGGCCTGCAGTGGGGGGACGAGGGCAAGGGCAAGATCGTCGACATGCTGGCTCGCCAGCACGACGCGGTCGTGCGCTACAACGGCGGAGCAAACGCCGGGCACTCCGTCGTGGTGGGGGGCACGCGGTACGCGCTTCACCTGATCCCGTCCGGCATTCTCTACCCGGGGAAGATGGCGGTCATCGGGAACGGTGTGGTGGTCGACCCGTGGAAACTCATCGACGAGCTGAACGGGCTTCGCGATCGGGGGGTCGATACCTCGGGACTGGTCGTTTCGAGCCGGGCCCATGTGGTGCTGCCCTACCACCAGCTCGAAGACGGACTCCGCGAGGATCTCCTCAAGGCCTCGAAGAAGGAGGGGGACGAAGGCGGCATGCGCGAGATCGGGACGACCCGTCGCGGCATCGGCCCGGCGTACGCCGACAAGATCCATCGCTCGAGCGCGGTGCGAGTGGGGGACCTGCTCAAGCCGGACGTCCTGCGCGAGAAGGTGGGCGTCGCGCTCGCCATGAAGCGGCCGATGCTCCGTGAGTTCGGGAAGCCGGAACAGATGCCGGAGCTCTCGGACGTGCTGACGCGGTGCGCCGGTGCCGCGGAACGGATCGGCGGGCTCGTCCGCGATACCACGGCGATGCTGCACGATGCGCTGGATGCTGGTCGCAAGCTGCTTTTCGAAGGTGCGAACGGGACCTTGCTCGACGTCGACCACGGCACCTATCCCTTCGTGACGAGCTCCAACTGCGGCACGGCGGGGATCGGATCGGGCACGGGCGTCCCCCTGACGCGTGTGACCGACATCTTCGGCGTGATGAAGGCCTACTCAACGCGGGTTGGAACCGGACCGCTCCCGACCGAACTGAAGGACGCGACGGGTGATCGCATCCGCACGCGCGGCCGCGAGTTCGGGACCACGACGGGTCGCCCCCGTCGCGTCGGCTGGCTCGACCTGGTCGCGGTGAAGTACGCGGTCAAGATCAACGGCGTGACGGCGGTGGCCATGACCCTTCTCGATGTGCTGGCCGGGTTCGATGAACTGCGGATCTGCACCGCCTACGAGGTCGGCGGCGAAAGAACTTCGTCGTTTCTCCCGGATGCGTACGAACTCGACCGGGTGGTGCCGGTGTACGAGTCTCTGCCTGGATTCGCGGAGGAGATCAGCGGAGCGAGGGCCTTGGCCGATCTGCCGGCCGGCGCACGCCGCTACATCGACTTCATCGAAAGCCGGCTCGGCGTCCCGCTCGCGATCGTCAGCGTCGGCCCCGACCGCGAGCAGACGATCGTGCGCTGAACGACCCGAGGAGAGCCCACATGGCCGGAACCGCCGCAGGGACTGGAACCACGACGAGCGTCTTTGCGAACGACCCGGTCGCTCGTGAGATCGCCGCGCGGATGCGGGCCCGTAATCCCAAGGCCATCCCGCTCGAATACATCCCCGACGTGCATCCGGGAAAGATCCCCCGGCACATCGCGTTCATCATGGACGGCAACGGTCGCTGGGCCAAGAGCCGCGGCTTCCCTCGGATCTTCGGTCACTACAACGGGGCCCGCGCGGTGCGCGAGGTGCTCACGGCGTGCGGCGACATCGGCGTTGAGTACGTCACGCTGTACTCGTTCTCCATGGAGAACTGGAAGCGTCCCGAGGACGAGGTGCGGGGGCTGATGGAGCTTTGCGTGAAGTACCTCGGCGGGGAACGCGAGGAGTTCTGCCGCGAGGGCATCCGCGTGCGGATCTTGGGTTCGCGCGAGGGGCTGCCCGCGGAGGTCTGCCGGGCGATGGACGAGGTCGAGGCGGCCACGGCGAACTGTCGCGCCGCGACGCTCTGCCTCGCGATCAACTACGGTTCGCGCGCAGAGATCGTCGGCGCGGCTCGCGCGCTCGCCGCCCGGGTGCAACGCGGGGAGATCACGCCCGGCCAGATCGACGAGAGCATGTTCGAGGGATCACTGCTCACCGCCGGGATCCCCGACCCGGACCTGCTCGTGCGGACCGCGGGGGAGATGCGGATCAGCAACTACCTCCTCTGGCAGATCAGCTACTCGGAGCTGCTCGTCACGGACAAGCTCTGGCCGGACTTCGGACGCGAAGCGCTGTTCGACGCCGTCCGTGAGTTCTCCCGCCGCTCTCGCCGCTTCGGCGGCCTCGAAGAGGTTGCCCCGAATGCGTGACCGTCTGATGATCGGCCCGATCCTGATCGCACTGCTCATCGGCGGGCTCGCGCTCGATCAGTTCCTCGACAAGCGGTCCATGCCGCAGTGGCTCGCGGATGTCGTGCACCTCGTTCCGTTCGTCGAAACCACCCGGGACTCCTTCCCCCCGGGTCTGATCATCGTCCCCCTCATGCTCGTCATCGCCGTCCTCGCGGCACGCGAGCTCGCTGCCATGGCCAAGGCCAAGGGCATCGCCGCCTCGCGCGGTGTTATGGGGACTGCGGCAGCGATGGGTGTGATCGCCACCTGCGCGATGCCGCCCCAGCTCAGCGCCGCGGATGCCGTCGGAGTGGTGGGTACCAGCGCGGTGCTCTCCCTCGTCATGTCGCTCGTGTACTACTCACGCCACAAGAACGTGACGGGCGTACTCGCGGCAACCGGCGTGACGCTCCTCGGGTACGTGTACCTTGGGCTGACGTTCGGATTTCTTTTGGCGATCCGACGGGAGCACTCGGCCTGGGTGCTGCTGTGGGTGCTTCTGGTGACGAAGTCATGCGATATCGGGGCGTACTTCACAGGCAAAGCCATCGGAAAGCACAAGCTCGCGGTCTGGCTGAGCCCCGGGAAGACATGGGAAGGGCTTGCCGGCGGGGTCGTGCTGGCGGTGGTGGTCTCGGCAGTCGGGCTGAACATGATGGCCGAGAGGGGTTTGTTGCCTTGGGCCGGGTGGTTCGGCGCGGTACTCGCAGGTGTGGTGTTCGCGGTAGTGGGGCAGGCGGGAGACCTCGCGAAGAGCCTTTTGAAGCGTGACGCGGGGGTAAAGGACTCGGGCCAGGCCCTTCCGGGGTTTGGCGGGGTGATCGACATCATCGATTCGCCGCTCCTCGTGACTCCGTTAGCTTTCTGGTGGTTGCGGATATTCGTGGGGGGTTAGTTCACACTTCAGGCCTTGGGGGCTCTATACTGGAAGTGACCCACGGAGTGCGGAATGAGCGTTACCGAGAAACTGCTGCGAGTTTATTTGGCCGACAAACAACTCAGGGGACTCCAGGCGAGGCTGAAAGCCGCGGAGAAGTTCCTGACACAGCAGGACGGTGAGCTCGCCCAACTTGAGACGCAGAGGCAGACCCTTGAAGCGCAGTCGAAGCAGCTTCAGGTCAGTGCCGCGGGCCACGAAGGCGAGATGAAGCGGATCGACGCCCGGACGGAAACGCTCCGGACGCAGATGGAAACGGCGCAGACGAACAAGGCCTACCAGGCGTTTCTCGTCGAACTGAACACCTTCAAGATCGAACGCGACAAGCTCGAGACCGCCGCGCTCGAGATGATGACGAAAGTCGAGACCGCGAAGGCCCAGCTGAGCGAAATCGAGACCAAGCTCGGCGAACGCAAGCAACTGCGTGGCGTTGCCGCGACCGACCGCGACAAGCGGGCCGATGAGATCCGCGAGCGCGTGGCCGAACTCGAGAAGGAACGTGCCCAGCACGCGCTCGATGTTCCCAAGGACGCGCTTGTGACCCTCGAACTGCTCCTCAAGACCCGTGGCGAAGGCGCCATGGCCGCCGTTGAGGTCCACGATCCCAAGCGTCATGAGTACGCCTGCACCGGCTGCACCATGTTCCTCCCGATCGACTCGGTCGCGGGGCTCATCTCGGGCGGTCGGATGACCAAGTGCGTCTCCTGCGGCTGCCTCCTGTACCTCGATGAAGAGTTCCGC
>JBIKMF010000440.1:0-3253 GCA_044359425.1 Phycisphaerales bacterium | reverse complement strand
GGAATGGTAGACGATCAGCGGGGAATCGAGTTCCCGGCGATGGATCGTGCGTGGGTGTAGACGGATTCGAGGTCGGCGACCATTCGTTCGGCGGAGAAGGCGTCGCGGACGAACGTAAAGCCGGTGGTGGCGAGGGTTTGGCGGAGGTTTGGATCACCCGCGAGGCGGAGGATGGCCTGGCCGAGGGCGGTGCGGTCGGCGAGGGGGACGAGGAGGCCGGTTTGGCCGTCGATGCAGGCTTCGCGGGTGCCGTCGACGTCGTAGGCGACGGGGGGGACGTGGCAAAGGAGGGCCTGGGGGACGGTTCGGGGGAGGCCTTCGCGGTAGCTGGGGTGGGCGAGGATGTCCATGGCGCGCATCAGGCCGGGGATGCGTTCGGGGGGGACGAGGCCGGTGAGGATGATGTTGGAGCGCGGGTGGACGCCGGCTTTGTCGAGTTCGCAGACGGTGAGGCCGAGTTGCTTGGCGCGGCCGACGAGGCGGGTGCGCCACCAGCCGTCGCCGACCCAGAGGAGGCGGAGGGTGCGGTTGGTGCGGAGGTGCGCGGCGAGGGCGTCGAGGAGATCGTCGTGGCCTTTGTGCTGCGCGAGGCGTGCGACGGTGCCGACGACGATTTCGGAATCGGCGAGACCGAGCGCGGCGCGTTGGGCGGCGCGGGACTCGGAGGCGGGGGGATTGAGGAAGGGGGCGAGGTCCATGCCGGAGCGGACGGTGGTGTAGAGGGGTGGAGCGCCGATGCCACGGGAGAGGAACTGCTGGGTCATGGCGTCGGCGACGCTGACGATGGCGTGGCAGCGTTCGGCGGCGAAGCGTTCGGCGCGGGTGTAGATGTGGTTGGTGATGGAGGTTTTGAGGCGGGCGAGGGGCGAGCCTTCGACGGGCATGAAGGGCGGGCCGTGGATGGTGTGGACGATGCCGACGGGGAGACCGTTGCCGTGTTGGGCCTGGTGTTCGGCCCAGGCGGCGGCGCGGCCGAGGATGCCGGCCTTTGAGCTGTGGGTGTGGACGATGTCGGGCTTGAGGGTGCGGATGAGGCGGCGGAGTTGGTGGTAGCAGCGGAAGTCGCGGAGGGGGCTGATTTCGCGGCAGAGATCGGGGACGACGTGGGTGGTGATGGGAGCGTCGGCGGGAGAGCGGAAGGCCTCGACGCGTGCGAGGAGTGAACCTTCGGGGCCGTAGATGGGGCCGAAGGCGAGGTGGACGTCATGCCCGAGGCGGGCCTGACCTTCGCAGGACAAGACGGTGTTCTCTTGGGAGCCACCGAGGATGAGGCGGGTGGAGATGTGGAGGATTGTGGCGATTGGGGAGGGTAGGGAATGGGCAATGGGGAATGGGCAATGGGGAAGAGGCACTGGGCATTAGGCATCAGGCATCAGGCATTAGGGAAAGGCGGAGGGGGGTGCCGCGGGGTTAGCTGGCTTGGCGGTGAAGGGGTTTGGATTTGAGGGCTTGGGCGATTTTGGCTTCGATGGCGGCGAGGGTTTGGTCGAACTCGGCGTCGGAGAGGCGTGCGGTGGGTGTGGAGGGGGTTGTGGAGGGCGTGGAGATGGGTGTTGCGTCGGCCGTTGTCTCGGCGGTTGTCTCGGCGGTTGGCTCGGCGGTTGTTTCGACCGCTGTGTCCGTGGGTGTGGAGGGGAGTGTGAAGTGTGTGGGGAGATGGGGGGAGGCTTGCCGCGATGAGCGTTGGCGGGGCGGGGTGGTGCCCATGCGGCGCATGAGGTCGGCGACGCGGCGGGAGGTATCGAGCTCGCGGCGGAGGCGGTCGCGGTCGGCGGGTGTGGGGTTTTCGGGGAGTGTTGCGGCCGCGTTGATGAGTTGGAGGTTTCGCTCGAGGGTGGCCTCGATGAGATGGGGGGTTCGGCGGCGGAACATGCGGCGGATGTCGCGGATGGCCTGCTTGACGTGGGGTTGTTCGAGGAAGGCGGAGAGGGCCCGGAGGGAGATGCCCAGGTGGCGAGCGAGGTTGTGGAGGGACTGATCGGGCTCGAAGTAGCGGTCGAGGAGGTCGTCGAGGTCGATTGGTGTTTGGGTGGTGTCCATGGGGGTAAGGTACAGGTGTGGGACGGGGTTGTCAAGGGTGGTGTTTGGGTTTTTGAAGGATTTTGGGGTGGGGGGGGAGGGGGCGAGGTTCGTCGTGCGGATTTGCGCGGCGTCGTGTTGTGAGGCGGGTTGATGGGGGTGTGTCCATCGTGCGGATGCCTGAAGGCGATCGGTGGGAAGCCCGTTGAAACGGGCTAAGAAGAGAAGAGATGAGAGAGGGTGTGGGCGGGTTGCTGTACCACCGCTGAAGCGGTGGCCTACAAGCGAGCAAGGCCGCTGAAGCGGCCTGAAGAGATGGCGGGAGTTGAGCGCGGCGCGAGGTTCGTCGTGTGGAATGGCCGGAGGTAGGTGGGTCGCTGTACCACCGCTGAAGCGGCCTGTTTGCGGGGACGATGCCGTGTTGCGCGCCACGTGCGAGCACAGTGTGCCGCGTTGGCTGGCTGTGCTGGCGGGGTGCGGTCCTGTCAGCCCGCTTCAGCGGGCTTGCTCGCTTGTAGGCCACGCCTTCAGGCGTGGTGATGGGGCAGCAGAGCATCGTTCCGTGTCATCGTTCCTCGGCAGCCCGTTTCAACGGGCTTCCTGGGTTGGTTGGACTGCCGCCGATTGGGGTTCCATCTGCGTGATGCGCTCGAGCCGGTCTTCGGTTCGGCCCGCGGCGTGGTGTTCGCGTTGCCGCTTGATGTAGTCGACGACCCACGGCAGGTCGCGCTTGCCGAAGGACACGACGCCGTAGCCGGTTTGCCATGCCAGCGAACCCGGGCCGCACGGGCCGTGGTTGATGTGATGAGCGCTCGCGCCCTTGATGTCGCCAACCCACTTGGCGATCTCGACGGTCGGCGGAAGGCTGACGGCCAAGTGGACGTGGTCCTCGATACCCCCAACGGCGTGGACGAGCGCCTCTGGAGTCTGGAGTGCGCGGTGCACAATGTACTTGTGTGCGAGTGGTTCGACTGTAGATGTAAGAAGTGCCATGCTGTCTTTGGTGCGCCAGACGAGGTGGTAGTAGAGTTCCCAGTAGACGTTTCGTGGCATAGTGCGATAGTACAGCGCGGATGCGGCGGATGCCTGAAGGCGATCGGTGGGAAGCCCGTTGAAACGGGCTAAGAGGAGAAGAGATGAGAGAGGGTGTGGGTGGGTCGCTGTACCACCGCTGAAGCGGTGGCCTACAAGCGGGCAAGGCCGCTGAAGCGGCCTGAAGAAGCGGTGGTGGTTG
>JBIKMF010000439.1:0-3258 GCA_044359425.1 Phycisphaerales bacterium | reverse complement strand
GGCGATCTGGTGCCCCACTGTTGCCCGCAACTCCGCGGCACCGGATGAATCGAGCGCGATCTCGAAGTGGCCGGGGCAGTAGAGGTCTTCGGTGTGGTCCTGGCCTCTCGCGGCGTCGCGGGCGTACTCGAAGTGCTCCCACCAGCCGGGGTGGAGATGGAAGCTCGCGCCGGGGACGCGCATGTGCAACCGGACCCCGAAGCGACGGACGAAGACCTCGTCGGGCCCGGGGAGTTCGGATGTGTGCGGGCCTCGCTCGCGGGCGTCTGGCGTGAGCAGTTCGTGGAAGTCGCGCATCGCGACCAGCGGCGTGATCTGGAGGGTGGCCTTCTGGTCGCGTGCGAGACCGAGCATGCGGTACTCGACGGCGATCGAGTTGCTGTGGCGGGAGACGTGGATCGTGCGCGTCGCGGAGAGGCCGGGCGCGAGGCGGTAGCGCCACATCGTGCTGATGCCGTGCTCGAAGGCCTCCAGCCGGGCTGCGCCGTCGGGGGCGACGACGCCACCGGTGAAGGCGTGGCTGGAGAGATCCCAGTGGCGATGCCCGAGGTAGTCTTCGACGATCAGTCGCTCGGCGCAGCACTGGAGCGCGGCGAAGCGGCCGACGGGCGGGGTGAGTGCCGCGACGAGCCACGCGTGGTAGCGGCGATCGGCGATGCCCCGGACCGAACCCATGGCGAAACCACCGAGGCCGTTGGTGAGCAGCCACTCGTGATCGGCGTGTGCGGCGAGGGATTCGGCGGTGAGCTTGATCATCGTCACCACACCATACGTACGCGGATCGTCTCGGGGATGGCGCGGAGGCGTTCGAGGACGGGGACTCCGTCGGTGGGGTCGACGTCGAGGACGACGTAGCCCACGTCTTCGCGGGTTCGCAGGTACTCGGCGGAGATGTTGGCGCCGAGCTCGGCGATCATCGCGTGCATCTTGCTGAGCACGCCGGGGACGTTGTCGTGGAAGTGGAGCACGCGGTGGGAGCGGACGGGCTCGTCGGGCTGGCCGCCGCCCTGCTGCTCGGGGAGTTCGACCTCGGGCACGTTGACCGCGCCGGTTGTGGACCCGATCTTGAGGAACTTGATCAGCTTGGAGCAGACGTCCTCGGCGATGGTCTGCTGCGCTTCTTCGGTCGATCCGCCGACGTGCGGGGTCAGGATCACGTTGGGGAGGCCCTGCACCTTTGACTCGAATCGCTCGCCCTTGCCGGCGGGTTCGGTCGGGAAGACGTCGAGGGCTGCGCCGCTGAGGTGACCGGAGCGGATTGCCGCGGCGAGGGCGTCGAGATCCACGACGCTGCCACGGGCGTTGTTGATGAGTGCGGAGCCGGGGCGCATGCGGGCGATCTGCGGGGCGCCGATGAGGTTTTCGGTCTGCGCGGTGGCGGGGACGTGAAGGGTGACGACGTCGGAGGATTCGAGGAGTTCGGTGAGGGAGCGGACTTGGCGAGCGTTGCCGAGCGCGAGCTTGGGGAGGATGTCGTAGAAGAGGACGCGCATGCCCATGGCTTCGGCGAGCACGGAGACCTGCGAGCCGATGTGGCCGTAGCCGACGATGCCGATGGTGCTGCCACGAACTTCGTGGGCGCCGTCGGCGGATTTGTCCCACGTTCCCTCGTGCATCTGGCGGTTCTTGTCGGTGAGGCGACGGTGGAGGCAGATGATCTCGGCGATGGTGAGTTCGGCGACCGAGCGTGTGTTGGAGAACGGGGAGTTGAAGACGGGCATGCCGAGGCGGCGGGCCTTGGCGATGTCGACCTGGTTGGTGCCGATGCAGAAGCAGCCGATCGCGGCGAGGTTCTTGGCGTTCTGGAGGAGGGGCGCGGTGAGTTCGGTCTTGGAGCGGATGCCGATGACGTGCGCGGATTCGAGGAGTGCGCGGAGTTCTGATTCCGGCGGGCTCTTCGCGAGGTTGACGACTTCGAAGCCCTCGGCCTCGAGCATGCGGGTCGCGACGGGATGGACGCCCTCGAGGAGGACTGCACGGATTTTGTTTGGCGGATATGGCATGGTGCGAAACTCGGGGGGCTCGGGAGCGTGGTATCGGCTGTCGGTGTTGGGGGCTGAACCCGCGAGGAAGTCAGGGTTGGTGGAGCGGAAGGACTTCGCGCGACTCCTGATTGAGGTCAGGGGTTCGATCGGGTCCGAAGCGCACCACACCCCTCTCTAATAGGATGACGAGCAGGACGCAGACACCGACCCGATACCAACCAAGCCACGCGAGACCGCCGCGGCTCACAAACCCCACCAACCACCGGACGGCAACCGCGGCGGAAACCGCGGCGACGAGGCAGGCCAAGAGGCAGGATCCGACGCCGAGTTGTTGGAAGAGGTTGGGCTCGCCGGTCTCGTGGGAGTGGGCGAGGTTTTTGAGGAGCTTGTAGAGGGTCGCGGCGGTGAGTGTTGGGAGACCGAGGAGGAACGAGAACTCCGCGGCGCGGCGGGGCTTGAGGCCGCAGAAGAGGCCGCCGGTGATGGTCATGAGTGCGCGGCTGGTGCCGGGCCAGAGCGCGAGGCACTGGAGCAGCCCGATGAAGAGCGCCTCGCGCGGGGTGACATCGAAGACGGTCTTGTCGCTGAGTGAGCTGCGGACGGGGGCGATTCTGCCGCTCTGCCACGCGGCGACGACGATCATGAAGAAGCCGCCGAGGAGGAGCGCGGCGACGACCCACATGGGGCGGAAGAGGTATTCGTGGATCTGGTCTTCGAAGAGTTTGCCGAGGAGCGCGGAGGGGAAGAAGGCGATGCAGAGGTTGAGGAAGAGGGCGAAGCCGCCGTTGTCCTTGCCGACGATGCCCTTGAGCATGCGGACCATGCTGGGCCAGTAGAGGCCGACGACGGCGAGGATGGCGCCGCCTTGGATGACGATCTCGAAGTCTTCGAGGGCACGCTCGGGGACTCGCTCCTTGAGGCCCATGAGGGAGGAGGCGAGGATGAGGTGGCCGGTGGAGGAAACCGGGAGGTACTCGGTGATGCCTTCGACGAGGCCGAGGACGACCGCGTGGAGGATGGTGAGGCCCTGTGTGGCGTCGGGGATTTGAGGGATTGCCTGCATGTGTGCTCCGTCCTTGGACCGCAAGTTTAACCCTTTGGAATGAACGGAGCGCGGGCGTTTTCCGTAGAATGGGGCTATGCGGGTCTCGCACATCTGCCATGAATGCGGGTTCGACACGGTGCGGACGCCCGCGCCGCCGGATCCGGTGTACGGGCTGCCGGTGGTGCGGTGCCGGTGCGGGGTGTGCCATGTTCGCTGCCGCGAGAACCA
>JBIKMF010000438.1:0-3273 GCA_044359425.1 Phycisphaerales bacterium | reverse complement strand
AGACGAAGTCGTGCTCTCCCACGATGTGGGCCGCAGCCTCCTGCATCGCTGCGACGTTGATCTCGTCCCACACCTGATGAACGTACCGACGCCCCCAGAGTGCCTGCAGCCCCTGCCCGCGCGGGGGCGGCCGCACCTCGTGGATCGTGTAGGAGTACGCCTTGTCGATCGCGCCCCGGATGGGGTTGAACCCGTCGGGCGCTTCCTCGACGCTGAGCACCTGCACGTCATCGGGCAGTCGGCCGTTGATGGCCCGCATCAACCGATCCGTCCCGCGCTCGACGGGCCAACCCGCGTGCGACGGCGGGTCGATCTCATCGGTTCGCGGGGAACACGTGAACGCCGCGACCTGCCCGCGCGCGTGCACGCCCGAGTCGGTGCGGCTGGCGCCCACCAGCGACACCTGCTGGCGTACCACCGACATCACCGCCTGCTCGACCACGTGCTGCACCGTCCGCAGCGCCACCCGCGCTCGCGTCTCCCCCTCGCGCGGCGGCAACGCCGTCGCCGCGTCCATCGCTGTCGGTGAGGCGACCGCCGGCCGCTGGTCGCGCGGCCTCTCGTCTTGATCATCGGGCGCGAAAGGCTCCTGCCTCTGCCAGCCGCAGAACTCGGTGCCGTCGTACGCGATCGTGAGTTTGTAGCGGGGCACGTGGAAGCCGCGACGTCAGTCGCTGCTGCTCCCCCCGCCGCTGTCGCCACCACCACCACCCGAGTCCCCCCCACCGCTGCTGTCGCTGGATCCGCTGTCGGAGCTGCCGCTGCCGTGATCGGGATCGACGTTATCCGGGATGCCGTCGTGGTCGCGATCGATCGGGGCGTCGGAGCCGGTGGACGCGAGCACGGAGCCCGCGGCCATCCCGTACATCATGGAGTTTGCGTCGGAGCAGGAGCGACCACCACCGCACCCGCCGCAGCCGCCGCGCCGGATGACCGGGGGTGCCGCGCGGGCGATGGAGGTGATGTAGGCCATCACGCCGAAGAGGATGACGGCAAGAACCACAACGAGGATGACCGTGCCCATACCCGCCTCCCGTGTCGAGGGTCAGTGGTGGTGGCCGTGATCGTCCTTCACGGCGCTGATGATCTTGACGGCCATTTCGGGGGTGAGCCGTTCGTGGAGCTTCTCGTCGACGAGCATGACGGGCGCGGTGTCGCAGGACCCGAGGCACTCGAGTTCGATGAGGGTGAAGCGGCCGTCTTCGGTGGTCTCGCCGACGTCGATGCCCAGGTGTGCCTTGATGGCTTCGGTGATGTTCTCGTGGCCGCAGACTTCGCAGGCGATGGAGCGGCAGACCTGCACAAGGTGCTTGCCCTTGGGCTTGAGCCAGTACTCCTCGTAGAAGGAGGCGGTATCGATGACCTGCGAGGGAGCGATCTGGAGGAACGCGGCGATCTCCATCATGGCCTGATGGGGGATCCACCCGTACTCGTGCTGGATGGTGTGGAGGCAGGGCAACAGCGCGCCCTGCTTCACCTCATACCGCGGGAGAATGGTGCGGGTGAGGGTGTCCTTCATAGCCGCGGTCAGGTAGGGCTGGTCGCGACGCTCGATCTTCATGGTGCCCGAGGGCTTGGTGATCCATGCCATAGGGGGGATGGTAGGCGGAAGGTGAGAGGCAATAGGCAATGGGCAATAGGCAATGGGAAAGGCAAGCGGACCCCAACCCCAACCCAACCCCGACGCCTGCTTCCTATTGCCTAGTGCCTAGTGCCCATTGCCTTCCAAAAAAGCAACCCCCGCCTTTCGACGGGGGTTGCGATGGATACGAGTCAGTCAGCCGCGATTAGCGACGACGACGGCCAGCGACCACGCCACCGAGGCCCAGGAGGGCGAGGGCGGACGGGGCCGGAGCCGTGAAGCAGTACCAGTTGACCGCGCCGGAGGCGAGGGCACCGGTGGCGACGCCAGCGACGCCGTTGATGTTGAGGGTGAACGCGCCGGTGGCGGTGCCGGGGGTGACGCCGAAGCCGTTGCCGAACGCGGTGTTGAATCCACCGACGGCGAGGTAGTAGGTCGCGCCGTCAGCGAGCGAGAGGCCGCTCAGGATGCTGTTGAAGTTGCTGCTGGAGATATCGTCGTTGTTCGCGACGAGGATGCCGCTGCTGTTGTAGAGGCCGAGCTCGGTGTCCGTGCGGGGGCCGCCGGGCGCCTGGAACGAGCCGTCGGTGTCGATCTGGGTGGCGTTCCAGGTGCCGAGGTTGATGCAGGAGGGGGGCGTCGGGGGAACGAACGCGTTGAAGGTGATCGAGATGTCGTCCCAGCGGGAGTCAGCGCCGGCGCCGTCGTTGAAGCTCTCGAAGAACTCGAGGTTCCAGGTCTGGCCCGAGGGGTTGAACGGAGCGCCCGAGATGCCCGTGAAGGAGCGGGTCGCGGGACCGACGGCGAGCGTGGTGAAGGTCTGGGTGGTCGTGAAACCGGAGCCCAGCGTGCCCAGACCGTTCGAGGAGGTCTGCACGCGGAAGCGGGCTTCCGAAGCCCAGTTGCCAGCAAGCACGTTCGACAGGTTGCCGGAGACGGTGACCGAACCGTCCCAGAGGAAGCTGTTCGAGAAGGTCACGGAGCGGATTTCGTTCGCAACGTTGCCAGCGCCTTCGCGGCTCTCGACGCCCGTGAACGAGAAAGTCTGCTGAGCGTTCGCCACGCCAGCAACGGCCACAAGGGCCAGAACAGCGATCTTCTTCATGTCTTGTCTCTCCAGAAATCACTTCTGCACAAAGCCAACTTCACCGAACGCGGGGCGGAAACTCCCACGATTGATGTCACGGACCCACATCCGCGAAACTCGCGACGAACCGGTTCCCCGGATCGCGCACACGCCGCACCCGCGGCGATTCTCGCCGCTCGTGCTCAAACCTCTTCGGTGAGTATGTCTGTCTCTCTCTTCTCACCCCGGGCCAATCGACCGCCCGGTCGCCACTCAGCTTAATACGATCTCAGCAACTTGCAATCGACAAACCCTAGTTTATCCTCAATTTCCCGGATCACACGAAAGTTTGCTGCGTACCAGGCCCGGAAACCCCTCACAAATACCGTGCAACGCTCTTCTGCCAGACGCGGATGGTCGTGGTGGACGAAAAAAGGGCCGCGCCCTGCGGCGCGGCCCCTTTGAGAAACAATGGGGGTGAAGGCGAACTTAGCGGCGACGACGGCCAGCGACCACGCCACCGAGGCCCAGGAGGGCGAGGGCGGAGGGGGCGGGGATGTAGGTGAGGTTGAAGGCGGAGCCTTCGCCGGAGAAGGTATCGACGCCAACGTAGTAGGTACCGGCG
>JBIKMF010000095.1:0-12104 GCA_044359425.1 Phycisphaerales bacterium | reverse complement strand
CCCAGTCGGCAAAGAACGCGATGACGTCGTCGCCATCCGTCCCGCCGTCGCCGTTGTAGTCCGCGTCGTTCGCGTCCCACTCCGCGAAGAACTGGATCACGTCATCCCCGTCGATGCCGCCGTCGTTGTTCCAGTCCGCCGCGCAACCCGGGGCCTCGACCTGAGCAAACTCCGCGTCGTCCCACCACACCGCACCACCCGCGAACTCGGGCTGAATGTGGAGCGGAACCAGGCGGGCGGTCACCGTCCCTGCCGGAGCCACACCCGACACAACCACCTGCGACCAGACGTCCGGCGTCGTGTTCGCATCGGCGGCGGGGGCCGAAGCAAAGCTGATCAGGTTGTTCCCGGCGTCGCGGAACTCGACGTTCAAGACCGCGAAGTTTCCACCGGAGATCCGATCTCCCGACCGAGTCGCCACCCACGCCTTGCCCTCCCAGTTCTGCCCGGGTTGCGCAGGGAAGTCCTGGAAGCAGCCCGTCGCGTTGAACGGGCTGCAGAAGCAGCCGAACATCTTCGCGGACTTGGTCCCCGTCCGGGCGAAGTCGTTCGCGATGAACGCGTTGTTGAACGAGGTCCAACCCTGGAAATCGTTCTCGAACCCCGGATTCTGCAGGCCGGTGATCGTCGTCTGGGCAAACGTCACGTCATCGAACAGCACCGCGCCCGGCAGCAGCTCCGGACCCTGGATGTGCAGGACCACCACGCGGGCCGTCACCGCGCCAACCGGCGCGATTCCGCTGACAGTACCGAGGCTCCACGTGTCCGTCGGATCGGCGGCGTCGGTCGCCGCGCCGCTCACGAACGAAATCTGACCGCCGCCGGCGTTCAGCCACTCAATGTTCACGACCGCAAAGTTCGAGCCCTGCATCGGGTCGGTCGAGGCGTGGTAGGACCACGCGGTCGCCTCGTACGCGAGCCCCGCCACCACCGGCCGGTCCTGGAACGCGCCCGCCGCGTTGTACGCGCCGCCCCCGTTGCCGAACAACTTCAGCGAAACCGCGCCCGTCCGCGCCACCGAGAACTCCGGAACCGCGTTCTCAAACGTCGTCCAGCCGTCGAACACGGTCGTTGAACCGGGAATTTCGAAGCTCGGGTTCGTCAGCTGCCCGCTCGCAAGCGTCGCCGTCATCGCCAGCCCACACATCATCGTCAGAGTTGTCGCACGCATCTGATACTCCTTGAGTCCTCGATTCCCGTTCACAGATATCCCAACGCACACCGTTCGGCGGACGATTCCGCCGAGCGTTCATTCACTTCGCTTCTTTCCCCGATTCGGACGCTCCCCCTCCGAGTCTTCTTCGACCCTCGCCGCCATGAGCGGTGCCGCCGTCGTCCCGTTCACCTCGAAAACCGTCGGCAGCGTTCGCCTGAACGCCTCCACCTTCCCGCCCTTGCGCGACAGCCTGTGGCACAGCCACGCCGCCGCCTCATACCCCAGCATCGTCGCGTCCTGACACACCGCCGTCAGCCGCGGCCAGACGTGCATCCGGATGTCGCTGTCGTCCATCCCTACCACCGAAAGATCGCGAGGGATCACCAGTTCTCGCTCCTGCGCCCGCCGCATGATCCCAAGGCTCGTCATCGGGTTCGTCGCAAACACCGCCGTCGCCCGAGGCACAGAGTGCAGCAACGCGTCCAGCACCTGCTCGCCCGACGACAGCGACGCCGATAACTCGAAGATGAGCGAAGGATCCAGGGGAATCCCCGCGCAGTGCAACGCGTCGTCGTACGCGCGACGCCGGTCCCCGTGGTCGCTGTCCGAGATGTTGTGGACCGCGAGGGCAATCCGCCTGTGCCCGAGGGAAATCAGGTGCTCCACCGCCCGACGGCTCGCCGAGTAGGACTCCGCCCGGATCGAGTTCACGTTCGGGTCGTCAAAGTGCTCGGAAACCACGACCGCCGGAAACCGCTCCGCCGCGATCTCCGAAATCGTCTGCCGAGTATGCCGGAAGCACCGCAGAACCACGCCCCGCACGCCCTTCCGCATGAAGAACTGCGAGTACGTCTCCTTGGGGTCCTTGTCGCGACGGATGCTGATCAGCTTGAGGTCAAAGTGCTGCTCACCCAGGCCACGCATGATCCCCGTCAGCAGGGACGATTCGAACGACCCGTACTCCGTGCGAACCGGGTCTTCCGGGTACGCGAGCGCCACCACGTTCGCCAGCCGCGGGCCCACCTTCGGGAAGTACCCGTGGGCGTTGATCCGTTCCATCACCCGCGCTCGGGTCTGCTCGTCCACGTCAGGGTGGTTGTTCAGCACTCGCGACACGGTCGCGGGCGATACATCCAACTCCCGGGCAATGACTCGCACCGATGACACGGCCGCACCTCGTCTTCCCACTCGGTTTCCCAGGGACTGAAACAGATCCAGTCCCGCCCCCGGAATGCTATCAAGAGACCCCTCTCCACGCAAGCAGATGTTTCACCGATTCTTGGCGAGGGTCCGATTCTACGTCCAAAAACGGCCCCCACCCCCCCGCAGACCCCTTCAGAAAAATCCCCGAAACAGTCCATGAAACAGTTGCGGAAGTATCGGGTTTCAGTACCATGTTCGGCAGAGACCAAAGGGCCCAGGCCCCGCGCGGCGGTGCCACCCCAAGTCACTTTCTTTCTCGGAGAGAGCTATGCGTAAGTCCATGTTCCTGACGTCCCTCCTCGCCGTCGCCGGTGCTGTCAGCGCCGCCAACGCCAATCAACTCACCAACCCCGGCTTCGAGTCCGGCTACAGCGGCTGGACATCCTTCGGTAACGCCTACACCGAGTCCTCCTCCGCCGCCAGCCTCTTCCCGGCCCACGGCGGCGACCGCATGGCCAAGATGTTCGGCAACTTCAGC
The DNA here is from genome assembly GCA_044359425.1 of Phycisphaerales bacterium. Taxonomy (GTDB): domain Bacteria; phylum Planctomycetota; class Phycisphaerae; order Phycisphaerales; family UBA1924; genus JBEIUO01. Next base: position 9,267 of record JBIKMF010000095.1, on the reverse strand, counting down.
GGTGGCTTCAACGTCACCGGCGCGTTCCAGAGCTTCGCCGCCGCCGAAGGCCAGATCTGGTCCATCGACTGCTTCTCCTACAACTGGTCCGCCGACGCCATGTCCGGCGGCAACTGGGCCGTCATGAAGATCGCCTTCTTCAACGCCGGCAACACCGAAATCGGCTTCGCCGAAACCCGCATCCTCGACGCCGCGTCCCCGCGTGACACCTGGCTCGACAACACCCCCGCCGTCGGCGTCGCCCCCGCGGGCACCGCCTCCGTCGGTGCATTCCTCCTCTTCCTCCAGCCCGAGTTCGCGGGTGGCGCTGCCTGGTTCGACGATGTCGTCGTCACCCCCGCCCCCAGCGCCGGCCTCCTCCTCGTCGGTGGTCTCGCCCTCGCCGGTCGCCGCCGCCGCTAATCGGCCCCGCGACATCCCGCCCCGATCGGACACGCACCCCGCGAACGGACATCGCGGCTTTCGGAGTTCCACATGACCGCAACCTCTTCCATCGGGGTTCTCTTCCTCACGCTGCTCTGCGCGTGGGGCGCATCGACGCGCCCCACGCCTTCCCCTTCTGACGCCCCCATCGACCGCCGCGCCTTCGACGTCTCCTCCAATGGCCACTGGCTCGGCGCCGGTGTCTGCTACGGCCCACACCGCGACGGTCAGTCCCCAGGGGTGAAGGACCCTTCAGAATCGGAGATCCTCGAAGATCTCCGCATCATGTCCCGCCACTGGCCCATGATCCGCGTCTACGCCTCTCAAGGCAGCGCCGGCATCATCTGCCGCCTCGTCCGCGCCGAGAAACTCCCCCTCCGCGTGATGGTGGGGGCCTGGATCGCCCCCGAGTACCGCGAAACCGACGGCAAGCGCGAAGAACTCCCCGACGCCGTCGCCAACAACGCCGCCGAGATCGCCGAGGCCATCCGCCTCGCCAATGAGTTCCCTGACGTCGTGCTCGCCCTCGGCGTCGGCAACGAAACCCAGGTCACGTGGTCCTCCCATCGCTCCTCACGCGATCGCCTCGTCGCCGCGATCAAGGAGGTCCGCCAGGCAACCAAGCAACCCGTCACCACATGCGACGATTTCGCATTCTGGACCAGCGACGAGAGTGCCCCCGTCGCCGCCGAGTGCGACTTCATCGCCGCGCACCTCTACGCCATGTGGAACAAGCAGCAACTCCCCGACGCCCTCGATTGGACCCGCGACCGACTCGCCGAAATCGAGAAACGCTACCCCGGGATCCCCGTTGTCGTCACCGAGATCGGTTGGGCCACCAAGCGAGGTACCGAGGGCTACCAGGCCATCGGAATCGTCGGCACCCCAGGCGAAGGCGAGCAAGAACTCTTCTACCGAGCACTCCGCGACTGGGCCACCCAGCGTCGCCTGCCGTACTTCTACTTCGAAGCCTTCGATGAAAAGTGGAAGGGCGGCTCCAGCCCCGATGAGGTCGAAAAGCACTGGGGTGTCTTTAACTCCGACCGCTCGCCAAAGCGTGTCATCCGGGGTGAGCCGGCGACCGAAGGAAAGTAGTGGTAACCTCGTCAATCTCATGCCAATCCTCCGCCCCGTCCTCCCGCTTGTCCTCGCCACCTCGCTGATCCCCGTCGCGTGCGTATCCGCGCAACAGGCGTGGGTGCCCCTCTGGGCCGACGAGTTCAACGGGACACAACTTGATCCCGCAAACTGGGAAGTCATGACCGGCAATGGTGCCGAGTACGGCGTTCCCGGCTGGGGAAACAACGAGCTTCAGTACTACACCGGTCGGACCCAGAACCTCCTCGTCTGGCAGGGCACCCTCCGCATCACCGCCCGCGCCGAATCCTTCAACGGCTTCGCCTACACCTCCGCCCGCATCCGCTCATTGAACCGTCGTGACTTCCTCTACGGGCGCATGGAAGCACGCATGAAAGTCCCCGCCGGCCAAGGCCTCTGGCCCGCATTCTGGATGCTCCCCAGCACCAACACCTACGGCGGCTGGGCCTCCAGCGGCGAGATCGACATCCTCGAAACCGTCAACGCAGCCGACGCCGCCCACGGCACCATCCACCACGGCAACCCGTGGCCCAACAACGTCGCCACCGGTGGCAGCACGCCCGGCGACTGGGACGCCGCGTACCACGTCTACGCCATGGAGTGGGAGCCCGACGAGATCCGCTGGTACATCGACGGCACACAGTTCTTCCAGGTCTCCAGCGCGACATGGTTTAGCTCCGCTGCGCCCGCCAACGACCGCGCCCCGTTCGATCGGCCCTTCCATTTCCTCCTGAACCTCGCCGTCGGTGGCAACTGGCCCGGCTCGCCCAACGCCTCGACTCCTCTCCCGGCCACATTCTGGATCGACTACGTCCGTGTCTCCCAGCGCCCCCCGCAGGCCCACTACGCCGCGACAGCCCCCGTCATTCCCGCAAGGATCGAAGCGGAGAACTACGACGTCGGCGGCGCGACCTTCGCCTACTTCGACACCGAAGGTGCCAACATCGGTGGTCAATACCGCCTGCAGGAAGGTGTGGACATCGAAGTCTGCTCCGAAGGCGGCCACAACGTCGGCTGGTTCCGCCCCAACGAGTGGATCGAGTACTCCGTCGATGCGCCGCGCGCCGGTCGCTACGAAATGCGGATCCGCGTCGCCACCCAGACCGCCGGATGCGCCTTCCGTGTCTCCGCCAACGGCGCCGATCTCGCTCCCTCCACCTTCGTGCAGACTACCGCCTCCTGGCAGACCTACCGCACGCAGCGAGTGCTCGTCGATCTTCCCGCCGGACGCACCGTTCTCCGCATCACGAACTCGAGTGCCTCGGCCGGTCGCGACTTCAATCTCAACTGGATCGAGATCGTCCGCGCGGGCGATGCCAACGGCGACGGGTTCACCAACATCGAAGACCTCTACGCCCTCGAGGCCGGCACCGCCCGGTTCCCCGACATCGACGCGGACGGTTCCCCCGCAACCGCCGCCGACCGTCGAGCGCTGCTGTCGCTCCTCAGGCCCTCGGACCCCTGAGTTCGCTCCATCCTCGACACGCGTTCGCGTCAGCCTCCCAGAACTTCTGGGCCGGGTTGATTCGTCCAACCGCGTCGCGCGTCCCAGGTTCTCAACGGACCGTTCCGATCCCCGACGCGGAACGCACAAGCCCCCGCTTCCTACCGCCACGCCCGCGGACACAGCCGCATCAACGCCCAAGGCGTCGTCGCCAGCGTCGCGACGGCCCACCCCACCGTCGCCCCGCCAATCACATCCGACGGGTAGTGCGCAAACAACACAACTCGCGCGATCGCCACCACCACCGCCAGCGAAACCACCAACGGTTGCAGCCGCGGATACATCCGCATCAAGAACACCGCCAGCACCACCGCCGCCGCCGTGTGGCTGCTCGGAAACGACCAAAGCTGCGACGTCTCCCACCCATGCCGCGCAACCACCACACCCGCGTCCGTCACCGGATGCGTCTGCCACGGCGGCGTCAACTCGAACGGTGCCATCAGCTTCGGCCGCGGACGCCCCAGCAGCATCTTCATCCCGTTGCACACAACCACATTCGCAACCGTCGCGGCCAGAAACGCCGCCAGATACCGCCGCTTCCCCGCGTCCAGCAGCAAAATCGCAACCCACGCGATCACCACGCTCGTCACCGCCCCAAACTGCTGGGCAAACTCCAACTCCCGCTTCAGATCCCCACCAAGCGCCCACTTCGCCCCCGGCTGCAGGTTCGCCGCCACGCCCGCAACATGCGGATCCGCCGGCAGGGCCACCCCCGCGAAAGCCATCCCGGCCAGAATCACCACCAGGAAGCGACCCCAGGCCAGCGGCCTCCCACCGCCAAGGGCGTTATAGTCGGGGCTTGACGTCTGCGGAGGTATCGGCATCGATGAGAACCCGGGTCAATCTGATTGGAATCCGCTGGAGCGTATCGCGCGGCTGGCTGTCCTGCCGAGAATCGGTCGCGCCCTGACCCAAGGCTCTCGCCCCGAATGGCTCCTCGTCCTCCTCTGCCTCCTCCTCTACCTCCCCGGCTTCTTCACTATCCCCGCCGTCGACCGCGACGAATCCCGCTTCGTTCAAGCCAGCCGCCAGATGCTCGAAGCCGACTCCTGGCACGACTGGATCGTCCCGCGCGTCCAAGACCGCCCCCGCCTCCAGAAGCCCCCCCTCATCTACTGGCTCCAGGCCGCCTCCGCGTCCGTCTGCACCGGCAGGATCCTTGGACGCGAATACTCCGGCAACGACGCGGTCTGGATGTACCGCCTCCCCAGCCTCCTCGCCGCCATCGGCACCGCCCTCGTCACACTCCGCCTCGGCCGACGCCTCTTCGCGCCCCCCGCCGCACTCCTCGGCGCCGTCCTTCTCGCATGCTCCCCCGTCATGTTCTGGGAAGCCCGACAAGGTCGCGCCGACATGGTCATGCTCTTCTTCTGCACACTCGCCGTCTACGCCATGTGGCGCGTCGTCGAGGCCATGCGGTGGTCACGCCCCGCAGAGTGGAAGTGGATCCTGCTGATGTGGGGCGCAGTCTCCCTCGGTGTCCTCACCAAGGGCCCCGTTCCGCTCATGGTGGTCTCCCTCGGCGCCCTCGTGCTCGCCGCCCTCGGTGGCGGCTGGCCGCTCATCGCCCGCCTGCGCCCCCTCGTCGGCCTCGCCCTCGTGCTCGCTCCCATCGGTGCCTGGGTCCTCCTGCTCTCCCGCGAGATCGATCTCGCCGAGTACCTCCGAGGCGTCTGGCGTGAAACCGGCGGTCGCGCCGGCTCCGCCATGGAGGGCCACTGGGGCCCCGCCGGATACCACACCGCCCTCGTGTTCGTCGCGATGTTCCCCGCCTGCCTCATGCTCGGCCCCTCCGTCGTGCGCGCCGTACGCACCGGCCTCGCCACCACCGGCACCGGCTGGAACCGCATCCGCAACCTCCGCTGGTCGCACCGCACCCGCGCGTTCCTCCTCGCCATCATCGTCCCCTCCTGGATCGTCTTCGAGTTCACCGGCACCAAGCTCCCGCACTACACACTCCCGCTCTACCCCTTCCTCGCCCTCCTCGCCGCCCGCATGGTCTTCGCCGCGAAACTCGAACGCCGCCTCAACCGCCGCTGGCTCCGCGCCCTTATCTACACCTTCGCCCTCGGTGTCGGCCTTTTCCTCCTCGCCACCTTCGGCGTCGCCGCGTGGGCGATCGGCCGCTCCGGCGACCGTGCCAACGCCGTCGGCCTGCTCGGCTTCGGCGCACTGTTCGCCGCCATCTTCGTCCCCTACTGCATCAAGCGCGTCATGAAACGCGAGTACGTCCCCCTCCAACTCGCCGCGATCCTCGCCTTCATCATCGGCACCACCACCGCCGCCTGGGCCGCCGGCCACTGGCCCGACATGCGCATCAGCACCAGACTCGCCGCCGCGATGAAGGCCGCCGATCCCACAAACACCCGCCCCATCGCCGCCGTCGCCTTCCACGAGGACAGCCTTATCTTCGAGACCCACGGCCGCTCCCGCCGCGTCGACGAATGGAAGCTCCGCGCCTGGCTCGAAACGCACGACCGCGCCCTCGTCGTCCTCGACCGCGAGCGCGCCCCATACTGGCCCCGCTTCGCCATCATCGCCGAGGTCTCCGGTCTCAACTACTCCAACGGCAAACGCGTCGACCTCGTCGTCGGAGAGTTCCTCGAGGGGAGTGATTCCAAGTGACCCCCAACTCCCCCCCCAATCCCCCCGCCAACACCCCCTCCCCCCAACCCACCGGCATCCTCATCATCGACAAGTCCGGTGGCTTCACCTCCATGGACGTCTGCGCCATCGTTCGCGGCAAGCTCCGCCGCGGCGGCGCCCCCAAGGGTGTCAAGGTCGGCCACGGCGGCACGCTCGACCCCATGGCCACCGGCGTCCTCGTCGTCCTCACCGGCAAAGCCACGCCCCTGTGCAACGCCATCATGGCCGGCGAAAAGGTCTACGAAGCCGAGATCGATCTCGCCCACCGCTCCAACACCGACGATGCCGAAGGCGTCGTCGAACCTGTAGTCGTCAACAAGATCCCCTCGCGCGACGACATCCTCGCCGTTCTCCCCCGATTCACCGGCCGCGTCATGCAGGTCCCGCCCATGTTCTCGGCGCTCAACATCGGCGGCCGTCGCGCCTACCAGATCGCACGCGAAGGCGGCACCGTCGAGCTCGCCGCCCGCGAAGTCGAGATCGCCTCCATCGAAATCGCCTCCTTCGAGTGGCCCCGCGTCCGAGTCCGCGTCGTCTCCGGCAAGGGCGTCTACATCCGCAGCCTCGCCCGCGACATCGGTGCCGCGCTCTCCTGCGGCGGAATGCTCACCGCCCTCCGAAGAACCCGCGTCGGTCGTTTCTCCCTCGAAGGCTCCGTCCGCGTCCAGGACCTCCCCGACCACCTGACCCAAGACGCCCTCCTTCCCATCCCCGGCGATCTCCGAACCAAGTGACCCGCGACTACCCTCGGTGCAGCCATGGAAGACCCCACCCTCGATCCCCTCTTCGCCGATCTCACCGAGCCCCAGGCCGAGGCCGTCCGCCACACCGAAGGCCCACTCCTCATCGTCGCCGCCGCCGGCTCCGGCAAGACCCGCGTCATCACCCGCCGCATCGCCTACCTCATCGGATGCGGCATCGTGCCCTGGTCCGTGCTTGCCCTCACCTTCACCAACAAAGCCGCCGGTGAAATGCGCGAACGCGTCCTCCACCTCCTCGGCGGCGCAGACTCCCGCCAGGCCCGCGGCCTCACCGTCACCACCTTCCACTCGCTCTGCTCCCGCCTCCTCCGCAAGTACGCCGACTGCGCCGGCCTGAAGCCCGACTTCACCATCTACGACACCTCCGAACAAACCGCCCTCTGCAAAAAAGTCATCGAGAGCCTCCAACTCTCCACAACCAACTTCCAGCCCCGCAACGTCCTCGGCGTCATCAGCAACGCCAAGAACAAACTCCAGGGCCCCGAGCAGTTCGCCGCAACAACCTACGACTTCGCCTCCAAGACCATCGCGAAGATCTACGCCTCCTACGCCAAAGCCCTCCGCGGCGCAAACGCCGTCGACTTCGACGACCTCCTCCTCCTCACCGCCAAGGGCCTCCGCGAGAGCTCCGTCTTCCGCGAGGAGTGCCAGCGCCGCTGGAAGTACCTCCTCATCGACGAATACCAGGACACCAACCAGGCCCAGTTCGAGATCGCCTCCCTCATCGCAGGCGAAGGTGAAGCCAACGACGCCGGCGTCAAGCGCGGCCCAAACATCTGCGTCGTCGGTGATCCCGACCAGTCCATCTACGGCTGGCGCGGCGCCGATATCTCCAACATCCTCGACTTCGAAGAGCACTACGCCGGCGCCAAGGTCATCCTGCTCGGCGAAAACTTCCGCTCCACCTCCTCCATCCTCGCCGTCGCCGACACCCTCATCAAGAACAACAAGAAACGCAAGATCAAGCCCCTCTTCACCCGCAAACAAGGCGGCGACCCCGTCGACGCCGTCCTCTGCCGCGACGAACGCCACGAAGCCCACATCGTCGCCCAGTGGCTCAAGGCCCGCCACCTCGGCGACGCCCGATCCTCCGGTGAACCCTGGCGCGAAATGGCCGTCTTCTACCGCACCAACGCCCTCAGCCGCGTGCTCGAAGAAACCCTCCGCTCCGAAGCCATCCCCTACACCATCGCACGCGGCACCGCCTTCTACGACCGCGAAGAAATCAAGAACGCCCTCGCCTACCTCAAGGTCGTCGCAAACCCCGCCGACAACGTCTCCCTCTCCCGCATCGCTAACGTCCCCACCCGCGGCATCGGCGACACCTCCGTCGACAAGGTCGAAGAATGGGCCCGCCTCCAGAGCGAAACCCTCCTCGAAGGCATGCGCAACGTCTCCTCCATCGACGGCGTCACCGCACGCTCCGCCGCCTCCATCCAGCGCTTCGTCGCCATGCTCGACTCCTGGACCGGCAACGGCACCTTCCTCGGCTCCGAAATCTCCGGCTCCCTCGCCGACCTCGTCAACCGCGTCCTCAAAGAGTCCGGCCTCGAAGCCATGTACCGCCATCAGGCCCACACCAGCAAGAGCGAAGCCGACGAAGAACGCCTCGACAACCTCGCCGAACTCGTCTCCTCCGCCCGCGAGTTCGAACTCGAGTACGACCCCGACAGCGACCCCGCCGCATTCCCCGGCGTCGATCTCGCCTCCGCCGGTGTCCTGAGCGAAACTCCTCCCCTCCTCGCCATGCTCCGCGCATACCTCGAGTCCGTCACCCTCATGGCCGACGCCGATACCGTCGACCCCGCCCAGGGCAGCGTTACGCTCATGACGCTCCACGCCGCCAAAGGCCTCGAGTTCGGCGCTGTCGCCATGATCGGTATGGAAGAGGGCACCCTCCCGCACTCACGCGCCCGCGAAAGCGAGTCCGAACTCGAAGAAGAACGCCGCCTCTGCTTCGTCGGCATCACCCGCGCCATGCGACGCCTCCACGTCTCCGCCGCGAAGTACCGCGCCATCCGCGGCCTCTCCGAGCGAACCATCCCCAGCCGCTTCCTCGCCGAAATGCCCACCGAGTACATGAACATCCACGACAAGGGCGGCGGCCTCGAGTCCACCACCGAGTGGGACGAAATGGACCAATCCGCCCCCGAAGACCGCCCCGCGCGAAAGGCCGCCTCACCCATGGCCGCCGAGTTCCCCGTCGGTTGCCGCGTCCGTCACCCGCAGTTCGGTATCGGCGAGATCAAGTCCATCATGAGCGGCGCACAAACCCGCGCGGAAGTTCAGTTCCGCGACGTCGGCCGCAAGACCCTCATCCTCGAGTACGCCCGCCTCACCAAGGTCAACTGATCACGCGTACCCCAGCCGTGACTCCACACCCTCCACCAGCGTGTGCAGGATCACCATGTGCAGCTCCTGGATCCGGTCGCTCGTCGATCCCGGCACCACGATCGCCAGATCCGCCAACCCCGCGCACTCCCCGCCATCCCGCCCCAGCAGCGCGACCGTGAACATCCCCCTCGCCCGCGCCGCCTCCAGCGCCAGCCGCACGTTCGCCGACTTTCCGCTCGTCGACAACGCGATCAACACGTCCCCCGGCCGCCCGAGCGCCTCCACCCCACGCGAAAACACCCGGTCAAACCCGAAGTCGTTCGCCGCGCAGGTGATGTGCCCCGGATCCGAGATCGCGATCGCCGCGAGCGCCGGCCTGTCCTTCCGAAACCGCCCCGTCAACTCCTCCGCAAAGTGCGTCGCGTCGCACAGCGAGCCCCCGTTCCCGCAGATCAGCACCTTGTTCCCCCGCGCAAAGCACGAGGCCAGCTCATCAATCGT
>JBIKMF010000094.1:0-12107 GCA_044359425.1 Phycisphaerales bacterium | reverse complement strand
CCCCCGCGGACGCTTCTGTGCGCACGGAGGTGTCTCGTCGGAAAACGAAAAGCGAAAAGCGAAAAGCGAAAATGAGGAGAAGAGGCTGGTTTTCGTGGGGATTTGGTGGGGTTGGGGGTGGTGAAGATTGTTTTCGGCGCGCACAAGGATGTCTTGTCAGGCAATGGGGAATGGGCAATGCGGAAGAGCGGGGAGGCATGGGGAGGTGGGAAGCGAACGGGGGTGCGGATGTACGGAGGTACGCACGGTGGACGACGTGCGTGTGGAGGCGGAGAAACGGGCCTCTCAGAACCGGGGAGATTCGCAGGGAGAATCAAAGGGCTGCATCGCGCGTATCCTTTCATCATGCCGGTGTTTCTCAACAACTGTGACGCACGTCCCCATGCCGAGTACTACCCGCCGGACGGTGACGCCGTGGCCTTCTTTGACCTCGATACCCGCGGCCCGCAGGGAAAGGCGTTGGTGAGGCTGCTTCGGGGCACGGAGTGCATCGTGGCGAGTCCGGAAGGAACACGCGACATCCGATTCAACTGGTTTGTCTTCTCGCACGAAGCGCTCCGACCCGCCCCTGAGGGGACGGATGTGCGTGTGCTCTTCGGCAGACTAGCCCGGTCTGACGTGATGCCGAAGGTTGATGCCACACAAAGGGCACCCTACTCGACGTTCTTCACTTCAGAGGGGAACTTTCGCCACAGCTCTGTAATCGCAAACACGCCTTAGGGGAGTGCGCGTCTCGATGGCGAGAGGGGGAGTCTTGCGTGCTAGGCCGATTCACCGGAACGCCTTCTTGGATCGGTTGACGACCCGATTGCCCGTGCTTGCTCTGCTGCGGATCCACTCATGATCAAGCTCTACCGTCAATCGCAAGGCAAGTTCGAGTACTGGGAAGCCTGGAACCATCGACGCGTGCTCACGGTCCACTGGGGCGAAGTTGGAACGCGGGGGGAGGTGCGTGAGGTAACTCTGAAGCCTTCGCAGAGAGCCCAGCCCACGATCGCAGAGCTTACGAAAGCCATGCAGGCCACCGGCTTCGCCGAGATCGACATCGATCAGCACGACGTGCTGATCGTGCAGTACAAGATCGGCGAGGTACCCACCGAAGCGGATGTGGAGCGTCGTCACGCAATCGAGGCGCTCCTTAACGAGGAAATCGGGTGGCTCGGCGCCGGAATGGTCGATGGTGGGGACATCGGGCAGGGCGAGATGAACGTCTTCGCTTTCGTTGTCGACGGTCCGCGTATCGCGGACTGCGTCGTTGGCATTCTGCGGGAACACGAGCATCTCGACGGCGCCGTGATCGCGGTCCGCCGCGCGGGCGAAGAGGATGAAGCTGTCGTCTGGCCCAAGGGGTTCACGGGCGAGTTCCGAGTCTTGTGAGGCGTGAGGGAAGCCATCGGGCATAGGCCCTAGGCCCTAGGGTGTTTGACTCAGCACATGGGTGACAGTCCGTAGTCACCACATGGGTAACACTTTCCTTGCGGATCGCTCCGGCTGCGCGCCGTGTGTCGTACTGCGGCGCTGTGACGTAGGGAGTCTCACCGCACGCCGGGGGCGTGCGGGAGCGCTTTGGCTGGAAAGCCAAAGGTGCGGCCGCTGTGGGGCGGAGTTAGCCGAGCTTTTCGCCGAGGAACTCGCAGACTTTGTCGGCGGCGATTCGGCTTTGGGTGCCGGTGTCGCGGCGAGCGGTGACCGTTGTGTTGCGCGCGGTGCAAGGAAGAGGGGTTGTCGCTCGCTGAAGAAGGCCGTGGGCCGGAGGCTGGAGGCCATCAGAAGGGGAAGCGGGGGCACACGGGACGATGGCAAGAAGTTCAGCCAGCGATCGGTGGAGTGCGGTTGCTCGCGGCCACTAGATCGGCCATGATGCGTTGCCAACTGGGGCTGCCCGGGTTGCCGTAGAACACATGCCGCGGCGTGTGCCGTTCGTTCGCGAGCAGGGCGCGGATGGCGGCCTGCGGGGTGGAGAGCTGGCCGAACCACTGCTCGGCCGCTTCGACGACGCGCGGAGCCATTTCCTCGAACACAGCTTCGGCCAGGGCTGGGGGACGAATTCTCAGCCACTCTGGGGGCCAAGGGAAGACGTTAGCAGGCGACACTTCGAATGCACATTCGCAGGGCTCGGGATTGATTGGTACGCGATCACGCAGGCCGCAGCCAAACCACACGGTGAAGGAACCGGCTCTCCGGCATTCGAAGAAGACGACGTCGACAAAGGCGGGGCGATAGCGCCACATTCTGCGGCCCGGGTTGACGAAACCAAGTTGGGCGAGGCGTGGCCCGATGATCCGTGCGATCAACCGCTTGGAGTCCTTCCATGTCACGCCGAGAGCCTCGCTGGGTTCACTGCACGCCGAGGGTGCTTCTCACCCTCATTGGAATAGCAGGGCATATGATATCAGCAGCGGACGAAGCGTTGCGGACTGCCGTGGTGGTGCGTGGTTCGTTTGCTCAGTGGCCTCAGTCGCCGGCCCGGCTGGAAGAGGAAGAGGGGGGTAGGATGTTGACGGATGCAGCACGCGTCGGGTGACACGTTTCCTCGGTTTGCTCGATCGCATCGCGAACTCGGCTGCTTTTGGGTGTGTGCGGGGCTCATCATGGCGGCAGTTGCCTCGGGGGTCGCCTTGCCGCTGTTTCGTGGCAACCAGGTTCCGGTGGGTGATGAGTCTCGGCGAGAGTGGTCGGCGGCCACCGTGGCCGAGTCCAAGCTTCGCGCGGGCCCGCTCATCGATTGGGCACAGCGGTTTCATCGCTCGAACTTGCGATGGCCGCGATCGCGCGAAGAACTCGAGGCGTTTTGTGGTTGTGCGTTCGAGGCGCCGGTCGCGGGTGACTGTGAATGGGTCTTCGCGGTCGAAGTGGATTGCTTGAACCTGATGTTCAAGGATTCCATCGCGACTGCTCGCTGGCAACTGACCCTTTGCAAGATCAGAATCGGTGAGGACTCGGTATCGGAGTGGGAGTGTTGGTAGCCTCCAAGAACGGGCCGGCACGGACGAACTGGTCTCGGCGGGCCGAATCCGGCGAGGGGTGTTTGAGTTGGGATGTGGCGACGCGATGGTCGTGCGCGGTTCGCTTGCTCAGTGGCCTCAGTCGCCGGCCCGGCTGGAAGAGGAAGAGGAGGGGTAGGGTGCGGTGAGTTGCGGGGGCGAGGATCCGAACTTCGGCGTCGTGGTCTCCTCTGCCCCTCGCGGGGCAGGGGATCGGTGCGATCGCGACGGCGGGTTGCGCTTCGCTTCACCCGCCGCTACATCCCGCGACCCCTCCGGGGTCGGGTCGGAGACTGCTGCCGCGCGGAGGCGTGCGGGAACGCTTTGGCTGGAAAGCCAAAGGTGTGGCCGCTGTGGGGCGGAGTTAGCCGAGCTTTTCGCCGAGGAACTCGCAGACTTTGTCGGCGGCGATTCGGCTTTGGGTGCCGGTGTCGCGGTCGCGGACGGTGACGGTTTGGTTGGTCAGGGTTTCGCCGTCGACGGTGAAGCAGAAGGGGCAGCCGGCTTCGTCCATGCGGGCGTAGCGCTTGCCGATGGACTGCTTCGCGTCGGTTTCGATGATGCCCAGGCGGCCGAACTTGGCGAAGACTTCGTCGTAGATCTTCTCCGCCACTTCGGGCATGCCGTCCTTGTTCACGAGGGGGAAGACCGCCGCCTTGATCGGGGCGACGCGCGGGTGGAACTTCATGAACTCGGGGCTCGGACGCGATTCGTCCTTCGTGTAGGCCTCGCAGATGATCGCCAGTGCGCCGCGATCCAGGCCCGCGGCGGGTTCGATGCAGTGCGGGACGAAGCGCTCGCCGCGCTTCGAGCCGTTGGGGAGGAGCTCGCCCCGGTCCTGGTCGAAGAAGTCGAGCTTGGCGCCGGAGTGCTTGGCGTGCTGGGTGAGGTCGTAGTCGCCGCGGTGGGCGATGCCTTCGAGCTCGCCGAAGCCTGGGGCGGTGAAGGGGAAGCGGTACTCGACGTCGCTGGTGCCCTGGGAGTAGAAGGAGAGTTCGTCCTTGTCGTGCTCGCGGAGGATGAGGTTTTCACCGGCGAGGCCGATGGCCTTCCACCATTCCATGCGGAAGTCGCGCCAGAACTTGTACCACTCTACGGACTCGCTGGGGTGGCAGAAGAACTCGAGCTCGGCCTGCTCGAACTCGCGGGAGCGGAAGGTGAAGTTGCGGGGCGTGATCTCGTTGCGGAAGGAGCGGCCGGTGTTGCCGATGCCGAAGGGAATCTTGACGCGGGTGGAGTCGACGACGTTCTTGAACTGGAGGAAGACGCCCTGTGCGGTTTCGGGGCGGAGGTAAACCTTGTTGTCTTCGATCTGGGTGAGTCCGGCCCAGGTCTCAAACATAAGCTTGAATGCTGCGGGGGCTCCCAACTCGCCGCCACAGCGAGGGCATGGGTCCCGAAGGCCGGTCGTGTTGAGCTGCTCCGTCGCGAGATGCTGGATGATCTCGCGCACGTCGGGGGGCGCGCTCGGCTGACCGGTGATCCTCGTCGCGAGCCAGCTCAGCGTTACTTCCGGATTGCGGACGAGCGCGAGGTTCGGGGCGAGTTTCTTGCCCTTTGAGCGAGCCCACTTCATGAGCTTCGCGGCGTCGATTGCCGGTGCCTGGGTTGGGGCGATAGTGGGCTCAAACTCCTGGATCACCGCGGCGAACCACTCAGAGCCAGTCGCAAGAATGTCCCAGAGTTGATCTGCGCGGACGAAGTGGCCGCACTTGCCGCACTTGCGCATGGGGTCGGCGAAGCCGGCCAAGTGGCCGCTGGCTTCCCAGACCTTTGGGTGCTGGATGATGCAGGTTTCGACGGGGACGCAGCGGACGCGTTCGCCGTCGGGGCCTTTGCGGCCCCAGCAGGGGTTCATGATCATGTCCTGCCACCAGGCGTCGCGGAGGTTCTTCTTGAGCTGGGCGCCCAGGGGGCCGTAATCCCAGAAGCCGTTGATGCCGCCGTAGATATCGCTCGCCTGAAACACAAAGCCGCGGCGCTTGCAGAGCGCCATGATCGCATCCATGGACTTCACGGTGGACATCAGAAGACTCCTCAAAAGAGCGGGATGGTAGGGGGAAGAGGGCAATAGGGACTGGGCAGTGGGCAATGGGGGGAAGAAGGCAATGGGGGGACGAAGGCAATAGGGAATGGGCAATGGGCAATGGGTCGGAGCCGAGTCCCGTGGGGTGCCACCGGGCAAGCAGTTCTTGTGAGTGCCGTTCCGATCCCCCCCGCCTCTCACCTCTTTGCCTCTGTCTCCCTGTTTCCCTGCTTGCCTTTGCCCATTGCCCATTGCCTATTGCCCATTCCCTGCTTTCGATACCATCCCGGCATGTCTCCAGCGATCTGGCTCATTCCCCTTGCTTTCCTCGCCGGTTCCGTGCCCTTTGGCCTGTTGATCGGGCTGGCGAAGGGGGTGGACGTGCGCAAGGCCGGGAGCGGGAACATCGGGGCGACGAACGTCGGCCGCGTGCTCGGGAAGCCCTACTTCCTGCTGTGCTTCGCGCTCGACTTTCTGAAGGGATTGGGGCCGACGGTGCTCGCGGGCTGGGTTCTCGGAACACTGGGGCAGTGGAACCCCGAGCCCGTGGCCTGCGTGCTGTGGCTCGGTGCGATGCTGGCGTCGGTGCTCGGGCACGTCTTCTCGCCGTGGCTGAAGTTCAAGGGGGGCAAGGGAGTCGCGACGTCGCTCGGGTCGCTGCTGGGCGTGTTTCCGCTGCTGACGGTTGCCGCGGCGGGGGCCTTTGTGGTGTGGTTTGTGGTGCTGAAGACGTTCCGGTACATGTCGGCGGCGTCGATGGCGGCTGGGGTGGCGTTGCCGGTGGCGTGCGGGGTGATGCACGTGGTGGGTGGGCGGTCGTTGGCGGAGGCGGGGGTGTGGCCGACGCTGGGGGTGTGCGTGTTACTCGCTGGGCTGGTGGTGTTTACGCACCGGGCGAACCTGAAGCGGCTGCGAGCGGGAACGGAACCCAAGTTCGGACAAAGGGTTGCGCCTGAAGCCAAGGGTTAACCCCCCACACGGGGCACTTCTGGCCGATATTTATAGGACGGAGAGAATCTCCTCCAAAGTTATCCTGCTTTGCATGGCGTACGGCGTTTGGAACCGATGGAGAGGCAGACAGGCGTATGCGGACCCACGGATGGGTCGGCCGCGCGACCTGGGCGAGTTGTTCCGGGGTGGGGAAGGCTCGAGGCACCGCTATGTCAAGGACGGACAGACCAAAGGTGATCCTGTTCCCGATGTTCATTGTGCCGGCGGATCGCGCTGGCATAGGAGCTTCGGGCATGACCAAGTCGACCCCTCGCCTGCGTCTGACGGTTGTTGATCCGGTTGACGAGCTTGCTCCGATTCCGATCAGCGAGGCCCGGAAACTGCAGGGCCCTGAGCCGCGGTTTGACGCGATCCGGATGGCGGAGGATGCGCTGAATCGACTGGATGGGGACTTCAACCGGCTGAAGCTGCTGCTGGCGGAAGAGATGGGTGGGCCGGGTGGCGGGCCCGACCGGGCGGCGTGAGTTCCAACTGACGACTGATCTCCTGACGCGGGCTCCTTTCGGGCCCGCGTCGTTCATTTTTGGACCAGCGGTCGGCGTGGGGCGACGAGGCGGGTGGTGCCGGGGGGCGTGGTTTGGGCGGGGCCGGTGGGTTCGAGGCCGAGTTTCTGGCGCCAGAGGCTGAGGAAGTTGGAGCCGTAGTGGGGCCAGATTTCGGGCTGCCAGGGGCCGGGGCCGGCGCGGAAGCCGGCGCTCACGTCGCCGGGCTTTCGCCACTGAAGGTTGGGGCTGAAGAACGGGGTCATGGGGAGAGGGCCGTCCCACGACATGTCGCTGTCGACGGGGACCCAGACTTCGTCGCCGGAGGTGGTGCGGCGGAGGGTGTGTTCTTGCGTGGGGGTGGGGTGAAGGCCGTGGTCTGCGCCGGGGCCGATGAAGAGCGTGCGCCCGGCGGCGATGGCGCCCTGGGCTCGGAAGACGACGACGGTGCGGATGCCGATGGTCGGGATGATCCAGGCGAGCACGCCGAGGAGGAGCAGGAGCCGGGCCCGCGCGGTGGGCGGGGTGGGGTTGGCGATGACGACGCAGGAGAGGAGGCCGCCGGCGAAGAGCCAGAGGATGTGGGCTCCGAAGCGGGGGGCGGGGGCGGTGAGGAACCAGAATGCCGCGGCGAGGGAGAGGGCGAGGAAGAAGAGGTTGGAGCGGCCGGGGAAGAGTGGGCGGGAGCGGGTGTGGGTGAGTCGGAGGGCGAGGGCGGCGAGTGCGAGGAGGAGTGGGAAGAGGGACTTGGCGGGTCCGGCGGCGGGGAGTGAGCGGAACCAGCGGGGGACCCAGTCGAATCCGGCGGCGAGGGCGTCGGGGCGGATGGTGGCGTCGCGCGCGTACTGGACGACCCAGGCGTGGGTGGCGCGGGTGTGGTCGAGGGGGACGCGCCAGTCGACGTCGAAGGGGAGGGCGGGGCTGGGGAAGAGGGGGTAACCGGAGAGGATGATGCCGCGAACGAGCCAGGGGGTGATGAGGAGGGAGGAGGCGAGTGCGGCGAGTGCGAGGGTGAGGAGGCGGCGTGGGTGAGGAGTGGTTGACCAGGCGAAAGCGGCGAGGAGCCAGAAGGCGAGGGAGAGGCCGGCGGCGCTGAGTTTCCAGGTGACGGCGCAGGTGACGGCGCAGGTTACGAGGAGGGTGATGGCGAGGAGGGAGAAGCGGGCGTGGGCGGGGATGGGTTGGGGGTTGAGGAGTGAGGTGAAGAGGCGGAGGCCGGCGACCATGAGCATGAGGAGGGGGCCGAGGTCGGTGGTGAAGCTGGTGGCGTGGGGGCTGCTTGCGAGGTCGACGGCGAGGGTGGCGAAGGCGGCGGAGAAAAGGTGGAGGGCGAGGTCGCGGTTGGAGGAGGCGCGGAGGGCGCGGGCGGCGCCGAGGAGTGCGGAGAGGAGGGTGGCGAGGAGGAAGGAGGAGTTGAAGAGGTGGGAGGCGCGGCCGGTCCAGAAGCCGACGTCGAGGGTGGCGGCGGGGGAGGGCGGAGGCGTTGTTGAAGCCGAGGTTGTTGCTCAGGTTGGCGAGGCCGGGGACGATGGCGTACTCGGAGGCCCAGCGGACGGCGTGGAGCTGGTAGAGGCCGCTGTCGATGTGGTCGCACGGGCCGATGGCGCGGTTGGAGAGCCAGAGGACGACGAGGGCGGCGAGGGCGAGGAGGCGTGGCGAGCGGGTGGCGCGGCGGGCGAGGGTGGAGAGGTCGTGGGCGTGGAGGGCGAGGCCGGCGGTGCCGAGGAGGGCGAGGAGGGTGGTGGCGCGGGCGTCGATGGGGAGCGCGAGGTGCCAGAGTTGGAGGATGAGGGTGGCGAGGGCGGCGCCGAGCCAGAAGCAGAGGAAGAGGTCGTCGGTATCGAGGGGGGCGCGGCCGGTGGCGCGGCGGAGGAGGAGTCCGAGGCCGAGGAGGGGGAGCGCGAAGAGGGCCCAGGAGCCGATGACGAGGGACATGGCGGTGAGGAGGTCGGCCAATTCTGGGGTCCGTGCGCGAGGGCGCGATCAGCGGAAGAGGTTGTACTTCACGATGCACCAGAGGGCGCGGAAGCCGTCTTTCCAGCCGATCTTTTTGCCTTCCTCGTAGGTGCGGCCTTCGTAGGAGATGCCGACTTCGTACAGGCGGCAGCGGCGGGCGGCGATCTTGGCGGTGATCTCGGGCTCGAAGCCGAAGCGGTTTTCCTCGATGGGGATGGAGCGGATGAGGTCGCCGCGGAAGACCTTGTAGCAGGTTTCCATGTCGGTGAGGTTGAGGTTGGTGAAGACGTTGGAGCAGAGGGTGAGAAAGCGGTTGCCGAGGGCGTGCCAGAAGTAGAGGACGCGGTGGCGTTCGCCGCCGGCGAAGCGGGAGCCGAAGACGACGTCGGCGACGCCGGAGGTGATGGGTTCGACGAGGCGGGGGTATTCGGCGGGGTTGTACTCGAGGTCGGCGTCTTGGATGATGACGAGTTGGCCCTTGGTGGCGGCGATGCCGGTGCGGAGGGCGGCGCCCTTGCCCTGGTTGACGGTGTGTCGGAGGAGGGTGAGGCCGGGGGTGTTGGCGTGGGCCTGAAGGACTTTGTCGGTGCCGTCGGTGGAGTGGTCGTCGACGATGACGAGTTCCTTGTCGATGGGGACGGCGCGGACGCGATCGATGAGGGAGAGGATGGTGGCGGCCTCGTTGTAGACGGGGATCACCACGGAGAGGAGGGGGCCGGTGGGGAGGGGCGGGATGGAGGGTTGGGCGGCGGTCATGGGGAGGATTGCTTGCGGGCGCAGACCCAGACGTTCATCCCGAGCTCGAAGAGGCCGGAGCGGGTGGTTTCGGGGGCGAAGGGGGTCTGGCGAAGGACGGCGTGGATCTTCTCGCGGGAGTAGTGGTCGGTGTGTTCCTCGAACTCTTCCTTACTTATACCGCCGAGGGCGGAGAGGACCTTGAGGACGGGCTCGGCGGCGGAAGAGGGGGTGGTCATGACGAAGACGCCACCCGGGGCGAGGACGCGGTGGATCTCGGTGATGAGGAGCACGAGGCGGTCGGGGCGGAGGTGCTCGAAAACGGCGAGCATGGTGACTGCGTTGATGGAGTGGTCTGCGAAGGGAAGGGGCGCGGTGTCGTGGGCGTCGAAGCCGAGGAGTTCGATTCCGGCGGGGGCGTCGGCGGGGGGGCCGGCGAGGTACTGGCGGTCGAGGCCGATTTTGCGGGCGAAGCGGGTGGAGGCGAGGTAGAGGGGGTATGCACCGGAGCCGATGTCGACGATGGTGCCGGAGCGGAGCGCGGGGGGGATGAGCGCGTCGGCTTTGCGGGCGCGGAGGCGGGCGAGGAGGTGTTCGAGGAAGCCGTGGCCGCGGGTGACGCGGGGCATGGTGGGTGGCCGGGAGGTGTTACGGAGGGGGGTCGAGAGCGTACGATTCGGGACGAAAGGGGGGTTGGAGCGAGAGAGTTAGGGAGAAAGTCCCAAGGAATGGGGGATCCTAGCCGGAAGAACGGTTGGGATTCGGGGTATGGGTGTCTGGAGGGGGGCGGAGGGGGATGTCGGGAGGGGGGTGTGTGGGTGTGACGGGGCGTAAGCCCGGGAGCGGAACCGGTGTGGAAATGGCTGCTGGGTATTGCGGTGGTGGTGGTTCTGGGGTTGGCAGGCGGTGGGTATTACCTGCAGTCGTCGGGGATGCTCCAGAAGTGGATCGACGGGTTCAATCCGCAGTCGCAGGGGGTGAAGGTGCGGCTGTCGAAGGCGGCGAAGGGTGACCTGGTGCGGACGGTGTCGGCACCGGGGA
Organism: Phycisphaerales bacterium; assembly: GCA_044359425.1. GTDB lineage: Bacteria > Planctomycetota > Phycisphaerae > Phycisphaerales > UBA1924 > JBEIUO01. The sequence goes on along the minus strand of JBIKMF010000094.1, from coordinate 1,872 downwards.
CGATCGAACCGAAGACGAAGGTGGAGGTGAGTTCGCAGGTGAGTGCGCGGATCATCGGGCTGCCGTTTCGGGAGGGGCAGGTGGTGAAGGAGGGGGACGTGGTGGTTCGGCTGGATGCGCGGGATCTGGCAGCTTTGCTGGATTCGGCGAAGGCGCAGCTGAAGAGCGAGGAGGCGCGGCTGGAGGGGGCGCGGGCGGCGCTGGCGAACGCGAGCGTGGAGTACAACCGTCGGAAGGAGCTGTTCGCGACGAAGGACATCCCGAAGACGGAGCTGGACAACGCGGAGGCGGAGTATCTGCGGAACGACAGCAACTTCAAGGCGCAGCAGTTTGCGATCGAGATTGCGCGGGCGAACATCCAGCGGGCGGAGAAGGACCTGGACAACACGGTGATCAAGGCGCCGTTTGACGGGATCATTACCAGGTTGGATGCGGAGGTTGGCGAGACGGTGGTGGTGGGAACGCTGAACAATCCGGGGTCGGTGATCCTGGAGATCGCGGACCTTGGGTTGATGCTGCTGAAGGCGCGGGTGGACGAGGCGAACGTTGCGCCGGTGCGGGAGGGGCAGAAGGCGCAGGTGTACGTGAACGCGTTCCAGGACGAGACATTCGTGGGGACGATCGATCACGTGGGGTTGAAGATGAAGACGGACCGGGACGGGACGTCGTACTTTGAGGCGGACATCCTGCTGGAGCTGCCGAATGGCGTGCTGCTTCGGGATGGGATGACGGCGAACGCCGAGGTGCAGGTGGAGACGTTCCGGGACGTGCTGAAGGTGCCGAGCCAGGCGGTGGTGGACTACGCGATCGATGATCTGCCGCAGTCGGTGTCGAAGGATCCGAGCGTGGATCGGACGAAGAAGTTTGCGCGAGTGGTGTTCGTGGTGGAGGGTGGCAAGGCGCGGGTGGTGCCGGTGACGACGGGGACGAGCGACCTGACGGACACGATCATCACGGCGGGGCTTACGGACGACGCGACGATCGTGGTGGGGCCGTTTAAGACGCTGGCGACGCTGAAGCACGAGCAGAGCGTGGTGGACGAGGCGACGGTGAAGCCTGAGGCGGAGAAGTCAAAGAAGGCGGCGGGCGGGGAGACGAAGGAGCGGCCGCAGGGCTGAGCCGCGATGACGATCTGCATACGGGATCTTCACAAGGTGTACCGCGTGGGCACGGAGAAGGTGCACGCGTTGCGGGGCGTGAGCCTGGACATCCGGAAGAACGAGTTTGTGGCGATCATGGGTTCGTCGGGGTCGGGGAAGTCGACGCTGATGAACATCCTGGGGTGTCTGGACAAGCCGACGACGGGGACGTACGAGCTGAACGGTCGGCCGACGCACCGGATGTCGGCGGGGTCGTTGTCGCAGGTGAGGAACGAGGAGATCGGGTTCGTGTTCCAGAGCTTCGAGCTTTTGAGCCGCGCGACGGCGCTCGAGAACGTGAAGATGCCGCTGGTGTATTCGCGGAAGAACTGGCGGGGCGCGACGAAGCGGGCGGAGGAGGCGTTGAAGCGGGTGGGGCTTGCGAACCGGATGGATCACCGGCCGAACCAGCTTTCGGGCGGTCAGCGGCAGCGTGTGGCGGTGGCGCGGGCGCTCGTGAACGAGCCGAGCATCGTGCTGGCGGACGAGCCGACGGGCAACCTGGACAGCAAGACGAGCGAGGAGATCATCGCGCTGTTCAAGCAGTTGCACGTGGAGGGGCAGACGATCGTGATCGTGACGCACGAGGAGGACGTGGCGGGGCACGCGGCGCGGATCGTGCGGCTGCGTGACGGGAAGATCGTGTCGGACAATCCGACGGACAAGGACCCGATTCACCTGGACTTCCTGCGGCGTGCCGCGCTGCAGGCGGTGGGCGCGGCGGCGGCGGAAG
>JBIKMF010000436.1:0-3280 GCA_044359425.1 Phycisphaerales bacterium | reverse complement strand
CCCCTCCGAAATCTCAAATCTCAAATCCCAGATCTCAGACGAAGCCCCAGCACAACCGCCCTCTCCTCCTCATTGACCCAACATCCCGCCGCGGCCCCGCGAACATCAACGCCCAGCCGCCCACTTTGCCACTCCGCCACTCCGCCACCTCTTCCAAATTTGCTGCTTTGCTGCTTTGAGCTTTGCTGCTTTCCCTCCCCCCGCCGCGGCCCAGCGAACATCAACGCGCAGCCGCCCACTTCGCCACTCCGCCACTTCGCCACTTCCCCCCTCAACCACTTCACCACTTCCGCCCCCACCCGAGGCCTCTCACTGCGCGAGGCTCCGCTGTGCATTGAGAAGATCGGCGAACCCGAGCCTCGCGAGCTGCTCGCAACGGGCGTGGGTGGGATGATGGCGGAAAGATGCTCACTGTTCACCGGCCTTCGCGGTGGCATGATTGTTACGTCGAACATTCGTTGGTTGCGTGGGCCGCAGGTTGGGGCCTTGGCGCGATGGGCCGTGTGGGTCTGGGATGTTCGGCGAAGAAAGAAGGTTGAGTATGAAGACTCGAATGTCGGTTGGTTTCGTGACGGCGATGGTCCTTGTTGTGGTGGCGGGTGGGGTGACTGCCGCGAGCGCGCAGAGCGTCGCACCTGGGGTTCGGACCGGGGCCGTGGTGGCTGTGGGAACGGAGTTCCGCTCGGCCAAGTGGCTCTGCGGTCGGAAGGTGATCAACAACAACAGCGAAGAGATCGCTGAAGTGAGCGACCTGATTCTCGATCGCGGCTGGGGGCGGATCGAGCACGTGATCGTCCGGACGGGAAGCTCGATGGGCATGGGCGGGCGCGAGATCGCGATCCCGTTCGACTCGTTCGGGTGGCAGGCCGGCGACGAGGGCAGCTTCGTGCTGGGCGCGACCGCGGAGCAGTTGAAGCAGTACCCCGAGTACACGGCGCAGAGCTGGCAGGCGATGAAGGACGACGCCAAGGACAACAGCAACACACTCCGTCAGCGCTTGACGGCGGATGCGTCCGCCGGGTCGGATCCGTACGCCGGGAACCTGGACACCGCGAAGCAGCTGAGCCTCAAAGGTCAGGTGCGAGAGGTGACGCGCGTTCGGTCGACCTCGTTCGGCGAGCAGGTTCACATCCGGGTTGCGCAGGCTGACGGCGCGATGCGGGATGTGGCCCTCGGCCCTTCGTGGTTCGTGAACGGGGCGAAGGCCGCGCCGATGCGCGGGGATCAGGTCTCGCTGGAGACGATCTCCCTGCCCCGGGATCCGGATCAGTTGCTGGTTGCGACATCGATGAAGCACGACGAGCACACGTTGCAGCTCCGGGACACGGACGGGACCCCGCGGTGGGCGCTCAAGACGGTGGAAGCCGGGGGGCGTCAGTACAGCGCGCCGTACTCGCGGTACCTGCTGATGAGCGGGTTGCCGGGGATGACGATCGACTGCCGCGGCGAAGCGGTGGGCAAGGTTCACGAGGTGATCGTGGATCGCACGTCTGGAGAGATCGGGTTCCTGTCGATCGATCCGAACAAGAACTTCCTCGGCATCGCGGACACGAAGCGGCTGGTGCCGTGGAGCGTGGCAACGGTGACCTTTGACGGCACCGTTCGGATCGATGCCTCGAAGGAGATGGTGCTGGAGAGCCCGGAAACGCCGAAGGACCCGACATCGCTGAGCACGGGCGTGCAGGCGGAGCGGGTGTACAAGGCGTTCGGGGTTCCTGCGCCGAAGTTCGAACCAGTTCCCAGATCGGGAAGGTCGGAGCGGAGCGCGTCGCATCCCTGGGCACCGCGTGGCGAGGTGATCAACGCGATCGAGCGGAACTCGGCGCGGGTGGTCGAGGGCCGGGTGACCGAGTTGTGCGAGGTGAAGTTCGACAAGGGCACACCCTCGGCGACCGGCGTGAAGATCGACGTGCAGGGCAAGGAAGAGCTGGTGGTGCTCGGGCCGAGCTGGTACATGAGCAACCAGGAGATGCTGTGCAAGGTCGGCGATTCCATCAAGGTTGATACGTGCCGCACGACGGTGGATGGGCAGAAGTACTGGATGGCGAAGTCGGTGACGTGCAAGGACGGTCGGGTGGTGTTGCTCGACCTGAACTACGCGCCGGCGTGGGCTCTTCCGTAAACGAGTTCGGGGGACGATCGACAGGATCTTGGCGGCTCACCCCGGAACCGCCGTTGGACCACGACACAACTCAAGGAGTACGACAATGAACGACCATAAGAAGGACGCGAAGTGCAGCACGACGGATGCGTCTTGCGTGAAGACGGAGAAGGACCTCCATAAGGATCCGATCACGGGCACGCCGGGTTCGCACCCGGTTGGCACGGGGATCGGCGCGGCGGGTGCCGGCGTGGTGGGCGGAATCGCCGGAGCGGCGATCGGCGGGCCCGTGGGCGCTGTCGCGGGAGCGGCCGCCGCGGCCGTGCTCGGCGGGATCGCCGGAAAGGCGACGGCCGAGGCGATCAATCCGACCGCAGAGGCCGATTACTGGAAGCACAACTTTGCCTCGAGGCCGTACGCACAGTCGCACACGGTGTTCGAGGAGTATGCCCCTGCGTACCAGTACGGTTGGGAGAGCTACGAGAGTCGTGGCGCGAACAACCGGACGTTCGAAAGCATCGAAGCGGAGCTCGGGCGCGACTGGGATCGAGTGAAGGGCGGTTCGCGTCTGGCCTGGAACCAGGCAAAGGACGCGAGTCGCGATGCCTGGGATCGAGTGCGTTCGACCGCGCGAGGCAACAACAAGCACGCCAGCGTGTGAGTTCACGCAGTCAACGGTCCGGGTGGGGGTCGTGGGGGCGTTCGGCGAGAGTCAAACGCCCTCCATTTGGGAATGTCCGGCGCGGAAGGCACACGAGAGCGAGTTGGCGGAAGCCACACGGACATTCAGCGGACTTTCGTTCCGTTCGCGTGTTTCACGCGGGCGGAGCACCACCGCACGGCCGCCGACTTCCCCCGGCGGTCGTGCGGCTTCGTGGTCGTGCATTGGAAACTCATCAGGAAGGACGGTTTGCGATGGAACACTCTGGAACGACGGACGGTCTTGCACCGCGGAACGAGGCCGGGCGCGTGGGCGCGGGCGTGCTCCGCGAGGATCTTGGGGCTCTCGCGGCAGACGCAGCCCAGTTGATGCGTGACGGCGCCGCAGGCATTCACGACGGTGCCGACCGCGCGGTAATGCAGGCGAAGGACAAGCTCCACGACGTGGAGCGTGCTGGCGCGGATGCGGCGGCGTCGCTGAAGTGCGTGATCGCGCGGAATCCGATGGCGAGCCTGGGC
>JBIKMF010000093.1:0-12143 GCA_044359425.1 Phycisphaerales bacterium | reverse complement strand
GGGTACCAGCCCAGCAAGCGGGCCGTGAGCCTCGGCACCAAGATGGCGGAAAAGTTCGGCAAGGATGGTCTCGTCGTGGTCATGGTTCACCACGAACGGGGCTGGGATGCCGCGAAGAAGCCCACCGCTCCCGCCGGCTCGACCATGCTGGTGGCCCACGATGCCGCGGGCGACTTCCGCAAAGCGCTCAAGGTGGACCAGGACCCGGACTTCTACCTCGTCGACCGCGCCGGACAGATGCGATACGCCGACATCCAGATCGACTCCGTGGAGGCCGCGGTGGCCGAGCTAGTCGCCGAGAAGCAGGACGCGGCGGCGTCGTTGAAGTCTCGCCTCGCCAACACGGCCGCGGAGCAGGAACGCGAGCGGCTCAAGTCCGAAGCGTTGAAGGGAAGCGTGAAGTTCACGGCGATCCCGGAGCAGGACTTCCCGCTCCCGTCTGCCGAGGACTACCGCAAGGTGGAATGGCCCCCGGTTCCGAAAGACCCGAACCAACCCAACTCCGGACAGGCGGCGCTGCCGAAGCTGATCCAGTTCCCCGACTCCAACTGGTTCCCCGCAAAGCCGGAAATGAAGGGTCGCGCGGTCGTCCTGTACTTCTGGAGCCCGCTCGTCGAGTGGAGCTATCGCCAGTCGATCGATGACGCGGAACGACTTGCCGTGACCTTTGGCCGTGACGTTGTGGTCGTCGGGATCGCCATGGATTTCTCAGACATCAACGGGACCAAAATCAAGGACGAGGACAAGGACTTCAACAAGTTTGTCAAGCGGGTTGAGGAGGTCTACTCGGCGAAGAAGCTGAGCCCCAACCACGTCATGGTCGCCGAGAACGGCTCCACCATCCTGCGCACGTTCACCGCCGATCCCGAGATTCCCATGCCGTACCTCGCCATGGCGAGTAGCAATCTCGAGGCGCGGTGGTGGCCCATCAAGAGCGAGGACGGTCAGACGTACGTGGTCGGTATGAACTTCTATGCGGCGCTCCGCCAAGTCATCGAGCTCGACCCCGCGATCCAGCGCCGCCAGAAGGCCGAGGAAGCGTACATCAAGGCCCAGACCAAGTGAGCTCGGAGCGCGGCGACACTCCGTTTCCGCCCCTCTTCGACGTCGTCCTCCACCAGCCCGAGATCCCGAACAACACGGGGAACATCGGTCGCACCTGCGTCGCCGCCGGCTGTAGCCTCGACCTGATCCACCCCCTGGGGTTCGAGCTCTCCGAGAAAGCCTGCCGTCGCGCCGGCCTCGACTACTGGCCCAGGCTCACCGTCCGCGAGCACGCCGACTGGCCCGCCTACCTCGCCGCCCGCCGCCCCCCGAGACTCTGGATCTTCACCACCAAATCGCGGCGAAGCCTCTTCGACGTCGAGCTTCATCGCGGGGACGCCCTCGTCTTCGGCAAAGAATCCGCCGGCCTCCCCGATTCCATCCTCGCCGAACACCCCGACTCCCTCGTCACCCTGCCCATGGCCCCCGACGAGCGGTCCCTCAACCTCGCCACCGCCGTCTGCGCGGCAGTCTACGAAGGAATCCGCCAGCTCATCTCCCGTCGCGAACTCGGGTTAGATGCCCAGGGGCGACTCGACCTGCCCCGGACAAGATAACTTCACAGCGGACGCAAAAATGTGATCGGACGCGCGAACATTGCCGACGGCTCGGCAGTAGAAGTGATGACGCCGCCTGACCCTCGGTGTGAACGACTCTGAATCTCCTCTCTCTCAGTGTGCCGCGCTCGTCCGAGCGCGGTACACTGTTTTTGAGGCAAACGGATCGGACACCCCAAGATGCTGGAGTGTGCGGATGGATAACCGCAAGAAGACGCGAGTGACACGGTGGGCGGTGGCGGGTGCAACGGCAATCGCTGCGCTCGTTTCCACGGGTTGCCAGGAGCCGCTGTTCACGCCGGATCAGCCCCGCAGCCAGTACGACCGCTTCGACACCGTCCGCGATCGTCGCGCCGATTCGTACGTGTTCGACGAGTTTGGCAACCGCCGGCCGAACATCCGCGGCCGTCTTGTCTCGGGCGACTGACCCTACAGGCGGTGCACGCCGCGCAAATTGCACGAACTCGAACGTCCGTTGAACAAATCGTCGGGTTTGTGTCGATCACAAGCTCACGCGTTTGTATTGTCTCGCGGTGTTCCCCACCTACACTGAGCGGATCCCATGGCCAGGAAGTCTTCCAAGTCGTCTGCCAGTCGCAAGGGCAACTTCAGCCCGCGCACCAAAAAGGTGTGGGGTTCTCTGCTGGTCGCGATGACCGGTGTCGGGGGCCTTTTGCTGGTCCTTAACGGCCGGCCCGCCCCGAGCGGTCAGGGCATCTCGTTGACCCCCCTCATGGCGGTCGACGGTCCCAGCACGCTCGAATCGATCTATCAGACGCAGGCCCCCGTCCAGGACGGCCGCTGGCTCTCGATTGTGATCCACGACTCGGGCCGCGCCGCCGGAAGCCCCGAGTCGCTCGAGTCCGAAGCCCGTGAGATGAAGCTCAAGGGGCTCGGGTACCACTTCGTGATCGGGAACGGTAACGGCATGGGCGACGGCGAGTTGCACGTCGGTGCCCGCTGGCTCAAGCAGGTCCCGGGCGCTCACGCCGCCGGCTCCAAGGCCGACTGGTACAACCTGAACTCAATCGGCGTCTGTATGATCGGCGACGGTGACCGCCAGTCGTTTACGGACGACCAGCTCGCCCGCCTTCGTCAGCTTGTGAACTCGCTCAGCCGCGAGCTGGGGATCCCGACCGAGAAGGTCGTCCTGCACCGCGAGATCGCCCGGACCACCAGCCCCGGCCGGTTGTTCCCCGAGAACGCGTTCCGCGAGTCGCTCTCGAACGCTCGCTGAAACAGGAACCCCGTTCCATCCGAAAGGAATACCGTGAGGCCCTTCTCCCGACGGGTTGGGATTTTGTCCCGATTCTGCGCCCGGCGTTGAAGTTTGGCCTCTGGCGGGAGATACTCTCTCCTCGGCATCGATTCCGATGCTGGGACCGCAGATGATTATCGGTCGTTCTTGACGGCCGGGGCTTGGGCCCGGTGCATTGGTAGCGAAGGACAGTTCCGCCGGTCTGGGCCGCACGCCCGGTCGCGGCAAGTAAGGGCTTCGGCGAGGTCTATGGCGAACGTTGTCGCACATTTCAAGACCAACGACACGGTCGAGGGCTACAGGGTCCTCTCGGAGTTGGGACAGGGTGCGGCGTCGGTCGTGTACCTCGTTCAGGACCCCAAGAGCAAGCAGATCTGGGCCCTGAAGCACGTCCACCGGGAGACCGAGAAGGACGACCGCTTCCTCCAGCAAACGGTGGACGAGGCCGAGGTCGGGCAGAAGCTCGATCACCCCAACATCCGCAAGATCGTGCGGCTCATCAAGAAGACCAAGGGGTTCTTCACCCTGACCGACGTGTTCCTGGTGATGGAGTACCTCGACGGTCCGAGCATGGACCGCAAGCAGCCCCGCACCTTCGATGAGGCCCTCGAGATCTACCAGCAGACGGCCTGCGGCCTCCGCCACATGCACGACAAGGGGTTCGTGCACGCGGACATGAAGCCCAACAACATCGTGGTGATGCCCGGCCCGGTCGCGAAGGTCATCGACCTCGGGCAGAGCTGCAAGAGCGGGACGATCAAGCCCCGCATCCAGGGCACGCCGGACTACATCGCCCCCGAGCAGGTCCACCGGCGCGAGATCACGCCCCGGACCGATGTGTACAACCTCGGCGCCGCGATGTACTTCACGTTCACCGGAAAGACGATTCCCACCGCGTTGGCCAAGGCGGATTCGCTCGTGAGCCGTATCGACGACTCGCTGATGGCGAAGCCCACCCCGGCCAACAAGATGAACCCGAAGATCCCCGAGCGGCTCAACGAGCTCATCATGCACTGCGTCGAGGTCGATCCCGACCACCGGCCGCAGTCGATGGAGATCGTCGCGAGCAGGTTGCAGTTGATCCTTGGCACGCTCCGCGCGAAGGTTGATCCAGCCGCCGCCGCGGAAACCGCTCGGATCAACAGCGATTCGAACGGCGGGATGATCCATCGTGCCGGCCAGTCGGGGGCTGATATGAAGCTCCCAGAGCCGACGGTGCGTTCTGCGTCGACCGACGACAACGACTGACGCAGGGAGCCTCGCCATGAACGCTCGGGAACCAGTACCCGGTCGCGGCGAGTTGCCCCAGCGGCTCGATGTGACAAACGTGGAGAGCGTTGAGGAATGGCTGCTCGCGGGGGCGAGGGCCTGTCGGCACGCGAGGTGCCGGGTGGGCTCAACGGATGTGATTGGGCCGCCCGGTGTGCTGATCGCGACGGGGGATCTGCACGACAACCCGATGCACTTCGGGAAGCTGATGACCGCCGCGAAGCTCGACGATCCGATGACGGAGGACCATGAGTTCACCGGTGAAGAGATGCCGCCGCATCACCTGGTGCTTCACGAGTTGATCCACGGCGACCGGCTGATGCACGGGATGGACCTGAGCTACCGCACGCTGGTGCGGGTCGCGCAGTTGAAGGCGTTTCATCCCGAGCGGGTGCACGTGCTGCTGGGGAATCACGAGCTCGCGCAGATCAAGGGCGCGGGGATTCTGAAGGACGGCGTGAAGGTCGTGGAGGCCTTCAACGCGGGGGTTGAATACGTCTTCGGCGCGGACGCCCCGCGAGTTCACGCGGCGATCGCCGAGTTCGTCCGTGCGATGCCCCTGGGGCTGCGGTGCGAGACGCCGCGCGGGGACATTCTGGTCGCGCACAGCCTGCCGCCGGCGGCGATGATGGGGCGGTTCGATACCTCGGTGCTCTCGCGCGATCTCACCGAGGACGACTACTCGCCTCGGACGGGGGCGGCGTACATCATGGTGTGGGGACGCGGGTACGACGCGGAACTGATGGAAGACTTGGTCGAGCGGTGGGGCGTGGCGATGTTCGTGCTCGGCCACGAGAAGGTGGAAGAGGGCGCGAGGTTTGTCGCTCCCAACGCGTTGGTGCTCAACAGCGACCACGCGGGCGGGGTGTACGTGCCGATGGATCTCTCAAGCCCGCCTCGTGCCGCGGAAGCGGTCGCGATGGCGGTGCGGCTGGCGGACTGATGGACGGGCGTTATCGCTTCCAGGGGCCGGTGATCGCGAAGGTCTGGCCCTCGCCCTGGCGGTTGACGAAGAGGGTGGAGCCATCGGGCGAGAACGTTGCGCCGGCGAACTCGGATGCGCTGCTGGCGTTCTTGGCGAAGGGATAGACCTCGCCGGTCGGTGTGATGCCGAGCAGGTAGTTGATCTTGTCGTCGGCGGGCACGGCGTCTTCGCAGACGAACAGGTCACCGAACGGCGAGACGGTGATGTTGTCGCAGTTGCCGATGATGGAGCTGTCGTCGGGCTCCACGAAGAGCTCGAGCATGCCGGGCTTCAGACGTTCCTCGGGGGTGCCTTCCTTCGCGCTGGGCGTGTACTTCCAGATCTGGCCCATCTGATTCCGGCCGCCGGTCGTGCACGCGAAGTACGCGGTTCCGTCGGCCCACCACATGCCCTCGCCCCGGCCGAAGACCGCGGCACCCTTGTCGTAGTTCGTGTACCGCGTGTCGTTGTTGGGCGCGAAGCGGTCCTCGACGTCGATCCACTCGACCGGCCTCGAACCACCGACGCGGAGGAAGCGGGCCTCCCAGTTCCTGGTGTCGGCGCGCGGGGTGTCCTTGACCATCAGGCACTGGAGCCGACCGCCCTCGTGCAGCTTGCCCGGAACCGCCGGGATGTACCTGTACAGAAGGCCATCGCCGGCGTCCTCGGTCATGTACACGATCCCGGTCCGAGGGTCGATGGCGACGGCCTCGTGCTGGAAGCGTCCCATGGCCTCGATGGGGCGCGCGACCTGGAGCCCGGGCTCGGCCGTCGCGGCGACCTCGAAGACGTAGCCGTGGTCCTTGGCGTACCGCGCGTCGGCGCGGCTCATGGTCTCTTCGCACGTGAGCCACGTTCCCCACGGGGTCATGCCGCCAGCGCAGTTGTACACCGTGCCCGCGAGGCTCATGAAGTGACGCACGACCTTCTGGGTCCGCGTGTCGTACACCACGTTGGTTGTGCCGCCGAGTGCCGGGATCTTGCCCGCACCGGCGTCGTACATCCGGCCACGGATCTCATCGGTCAATCGCTGGCCTCTGCCGCCGAACGCGCCGCGGGCCATGTCGGTCGTGTCGAGCTCGTGGTTGCGGACGATCACGGTCAGGCCGTCGGGGCCGGGGAATGCACCCATGCCGTCGTGCTTCGCGGGGACGTTCAGGCCGTCGTCCATCACCTCGCGGAAGCAACTGATCGCCTTGTACGAGAATCCCGAGGGAAGGTCCAGATGGCCGGCAGGGTCGGGAACCAGCGGTCCGTACCCCGCCCCGTGGCGGAGGACCAACGCGTCCGCGTACGCGAGCCCGGGGCGCAGGATCGCCTGAAGCCCGGCGAATCCGAGCGAAAACGCGACGCCTCGTTGCAGTACGTGCCGGCGGGATAGGGTCATGGGAGCTCCTCGGGCCAGATGCTAAGAAGGATTCGCTCGATCCGGCCGTCCGGACGACCCTTCTTGCCGCAATCTTTGTGATCACCTAGCCTTCTGCAGCATGATTACCCCCTCCCCGACGACCAAGATCGACCCCGCCCTCGCCCGCGGCACCTTCGCCGGCACCACGCCGGCCACGGTGGCCAAGCCCGCGTGCATCAAGTTCGCGGTGCCGAACACCTCGTACGAGATGTACCTCATCCCGCAGGGCGCGGTGACCAGCGAGATCGGTAAGCGGCTCGTCGGCGTGATCTCCGCCAAGGCACGCCGGATCGACGTCGTCGATACCGGGGGACAGTTCCTCGAGCCGGTCTTCGGCCGTCCACGCCGCGTTCAGGGCACGGTGCTCCGTTCGGAGAACGGTGCCGTCGTCGTGGATGCCGGCGTGCCGATTCACCTGACGCCGACCGATGCGCGCCAGGCGGCCGATCAGTTCACGCCCGGCCAACTCGTGTCGTGCGACGTGATGGACGGCGCGGCATTCACGCCCCGCTGACGGACCATTCCCATGAACGCGTTCGATCCCGAGACCTTCCGCGGCGGGCTGCTCCGCACGCTGCGGCTGGGGCGCGTCGAGCTTGCGCAGAATCTCCTGCTCGCGCCGATCGCGGGGTACTGCGACCTCGCGTTCCGCACCGTCTGCCGCGAGTGGGGAGGCGTGGGGCTCGCGTGCACGGACCTGCTGAGCCCGCAGGGGTTGCTGCGCGGAACGGCGACGAGTCTTGATCTCGCCAAGACGAACGACTTCGACAAGCCGGTGGGGATGCAGCTGTACGGCAGCGACCCGGCGATCATGGCGGAGGGTGCGCGCTGGGCCGTCGAGCACGGCGCAACCGTGGTCGACATCAATATGGGTTGCCCCGTCGACAAGGTGACGAAGAAGGACGGCGGCAGCAAGCTGCTGACGGATCTGTCGAGGGCGGTGGCGGTTGCCGCGGCGGTGGCGAAGGAGTTGGAGAAGTGCCCGCTGAGCGCGGCGGAGTGGGCGAAGCGTGCGGGGAGCGCGACGATCGCTGGTCCGGGGCCCGTGCCGCTGACGTGCAAGATGCGGCTGTGCTGGAGCACGTCGGACTACGAGGCGGGGCAGGCGTGCTCGCCGCATCTGGCGCGGATGCTTGCTGATGTCGGCGTGGTGGGCGTGACGGTGCACGGGCGGACGACGGAGATGAAGTTCAGCGGCGAGGTGCAGCGGGCGGGGATCGCGCGCGTGGTGGAGGAAGTGGGGGGGCGGATCCCGGTGATCGGGAACGGGGACGTGCGCAGCGGCGAGGAGGCCGCGCGGATGATCGCGGAGACAGGGTGCGATGGTGTGATGATCGGGCGCGGGGCGCTGACCGCGCCGTGGCTCTTCCGCGAGTGCGCGGCGTACCTGTCGCGGGGCGAGCGGATCGTGAAGCCCGAGCAGCACGAGCAGATCGCGACGATCCGCCGGTTCTTCAACCTGATGCGCGAGTACCGGGATGATCGGTACGCGTTGTTTCAGATCAACAGGCGCGTGAGCTGGTTCTCGCGGAACCTGCAACGCGAGCTGCCCGGCGGTCGGCTCGAGGGGATCAAGCCCTTCAAGGAAGCGGTGCGTAACGCCAAGAGCGCGGAGCAGGTGTACGGCGCGCTGGACGAGTTTCTCGCGGGCGGGCTGCGATCGGGTGTCGAGGCGCGTGAGGTCGAGGCGGAGTGAGGGCTACTTCAGCTTCAGGTTGGCCTGCATGGCGACCGCGGTCGACGCGCCCTTGGGCAGCATGAAGCTCATCCCCATCATCATCCCGTTCTGCAGGCGCGTGCCGGTGGGGACCTTGCCGGTTTCGATGATCGTCTTGTAGAGGCCGAGGATCTTGAGCCAACTGGTGCTGACGCTCTTGTAGGTACGGGTCTCGCCCTCGAAGCGGGAGTGTGTGACGGTCACGGTGGTCACGCCGTTCTTCTCCGCGAGATTCCACTCGACGAGCGTGGGGGCGTCTTTCTCCATGGAGAAGCGGAAGGTGTGGACGAGTCGCTTGGGCGGGTCGATCTCGAGGACCTCGCCGAGCACGAAGGTGTGCTTGCCCGACTTGTCGCGGTAGCTCATCACAGTGCCGGGCTTGAGATCGCCGATGAGGTACGTGCCGAACATGGCGTGGTGCGGAGCATCCTTGCGGGTGATCTCGTCCCACACGCGCTGGATGCCGGCTTTGATCTCGATGGAGAAGGCTCGCTCGATCATGACCGCTCGCTTTCTGCGCCGAAAAGGCGCGAGACGCGCGGCGACGCCGCACGCCCGGTTCGTGGTGCCGCCTGCCTCGAGGGCGTCGCGGGTCCTTCGATGGTGTCCTTCATGGCGGTGAGCATGCCGGCCCAGGGCGCGGCGTACTTGCTGACCCATCGCTCGTAGATCATCTGGATGGGGACGGGGTTGAGGACGTTTGTTCGGACGCGGCCCTTCTTGGAAGAGACCACAAGCTTGGCGCGGATGAGCACGCGGAGGTGCTGCATGACGGCGAAGCGGGTGAGGTCGGGGAAGAGCATGCCGAGTTCACCGGTGGACTTGGGGCCTTCGAAGAGCGCGTCGAGCATGTCGCGACGGACGTCGCTGGCGAGCGCTTTCCAGGCTCGCTCGAGGCCTTCGTCCTTTCTCCGTGTCGGCGACATACGTGATAAATGTATCACGTATGTGGAGGGTGTCAAGGGGGAAGGACGGGATTCGGGAATCGTCGCTGGGGGAGGAGGAAAAGGAGGACAGGGTGTTGCAGCGCCAAAGGCGCGATCTACCGCGCCCGGATACGGCGGCGCATCGGCTTCTGGTCACGCGCCGATGCCCACCCGGGCCTCTCAGCCCGGGCTTGCGTAGATGGCACCGTTGGTGCCGCCTACGTGCGGCCTCGGGGTTCTTGACGGCGCCGAAGGCGAAGCCTGTGCGAGCGCAGACTGGGAGGCCTGGGGGGTGGCGGCGGTCGCGAGTTGCATCGCGCCGTGCCCCCTTGTATGTTGTTCGCGTTGGGGCCGAGGGGGTCCTACAAAATCTCGAACGGAGGGAGACTTGGCACAGTCATTGGCGAGTTTGCATCTGCACATTGTGTTCAGCACCTGGCGTCGTACCGAGTGGATCGATGATGGAGTGCGACCGGAGTTGCACGCGTACATCGCGGGGACGCTCAGGAACATCAAGTGCGCGGTGCAGCGGATGAACTCAGTTGAGGACCACATCCACATTCTGATGCAACTCCACCGTACCAAGGCGGTGGCCGATGTGCTCGAAGAGATCAAGTCGAGCTCATCGCGGTGGATCAAGTCGAGGCACGAACGATTCGCAGACTTCAAATGGCAGGCGGGTTACGGCGCCTTTGCGGTGTCCAGTTCAAACGTTGCGGCAGTGTGCAGATACATCGACATCCAACGAGAACACCACCAGGCTCGTTCGTTCCAAGATGAGTATCGTGAGATTCTGCGCAGGCACGGCGTGGCTTACGATGAGCAATACGTCTGGGATTGACGGAGAGAGCTCGTCGCGACTGTGCAGCGCCGAAGGCGCGACCTGCGCAAGCCCAGGCCGCGAGGCCTGGGTCGGAGGGATGCGAGAAAGGTCCATTGCGCGGTGAACAACCGAGCCCTGAAAGGGCGGCGCACCGGCTTTTCCTGTGGTGCACGTACGCCCACCCGGGCCTCTCAGCCCGGGCTTGCGAAGGTGGCACCGTTGGTGCCGCCAACGCGCGGCCGGTGGGTTCTTGATGGCGCCGAAGGCGACACCTATGCGAGCCCAGGCTGGGAGGCCTGGGGGGTGACGAGGTGTGTGCGGGTGCCATAGGTTGTGGCGCCCTTTCAGGGCTCGGCGCTGTGGGGCGGGTGTGTGCAGTGGTGCGACGACGCCCACCCGGGCCTCTCAGCCCGGGCTTGCGAAGGTGGCACCGTTGGTGCCGCCTACGCGCGGTCGGTGGGTTACGGCCTTGCTCCCGCCGTCTCTTCTTTCACCCCACCCAACTCGCGCACCGCCTCACGCACTCTCGCGGCGATCGTGCGCCAGCCTTCGGCGTCGTTGGTGGTGTCGTGGAAGTGCAGCGGGGCTCCGATTGTCACGCGGAGTTTCTTCGGGCGAGGAAGGGTCGCCGTTCGGGGCATCGCCGCGTGGGCCCCGTGGATGTACGCGGGGACCACGGGGATGTCGGTCCCGGCGATCATCATGCCTACACCGGCTTTGAAGGGCAGCAGCGTTCCGTCTTCGCTGCGCTTGCCCTCGGGGAACAGGATGTACGCGCAGCGTTCCTCCACCAGCCGCGAGCGCAGGGCGTCCAGCGCGTGCCGTCCGACGTTCTTCCGCCACATCGGCAACGCGTTGATGCAGAACGCCGCGAGCGCGGTGAGCACGGGAGTTTCGAAGAACACGTCGCCCGCGGCGAGTGGGAAGGTGTTCCGTCGCACGCGCCACGGGAGCACGCTGCCGAGCACGACCGAATCCAGGTGGCTGGTGTGGTTGGCGCAGAACACGAAGGGCGTGGTCTGGGGGACGTGGTGGGCATTCTCGACCGCCGCGCGGTGCCAGAGCGCCATGTACGACCGCACGGCGCACCGGGCTCCGAACTGCGTGATGTACTCCAGCAGCCCGGCCTCGCGCCGTTCGTGGCGCATGCGGCGGAGCGGATCCATCCCTAGATCTTTGGCGGGCTTGAAATCCCAGCGGGATGACACGGCGGTGCATCCTTTCAGTGGGTGAAGATCCGGATCGTCTGCGCGGGATCGACGCCGTTGAAGAGTCTGACGACGTGGAACACCGCCGGGGCGACGAGGATCAGCGAATCAAAGCGGTCGAGGATTCCGCCGTGTCCGGGGATGAGTGCCCCCAGATCCTTGATCCCGATGTCGCGCTTGATCGAGGACATCACGAGGTCGCCAAACTGGCCACCGATGCTGACGATGAGCCCGATGAAGAGGAGACGGAGTGGTTGGTCGACCGGTGTGCCGTGGAAGACGGCGTGGGCGAGGAACGCGGAGAGTGTGGTGGTGAGCACGAGCGCGCCCAGTGCCCCGCCGATGGTCTTCTTCGGGCTCGTGTTCGGTGCGAGCTTGCGCTTGCCGAAGAGCTTGCCGGAGCAGTACGCGAAGACGTCGTTCAGCTCCACGGTAATGAGCAGAAAGACGAGCACGGGCCGGAAGTGCGTGTCGTTCGTGAAGAACGAGAGGTGGCCGAAGCAGACGCCGAAGAAGGAAAAGCCCAGCACCCCGAGGGCGACCCGCTGGATGTACCCCTTCGGCGTGTCCTGCAGAATCGGTGCCGCGGCGAGGAGGACGACCACGATCGGGAAGAGCGCGGCGAAGAGCCTGTACCAGTTGTCGAGCGCGGCGAGGTTGATTGCGATGATGCCGATGACCGCGATCGCGCCGACGAGCAGATCGCGGAAGAGCCCTGTGGCCCTCGCGTACTCGCGGTACGCGAAGAGGCTCATGACGGTGATCGCGGCGATGCTGGTCGCGGCGCCGAGCAGCACCGGGCCGATCATGAGCGGAGCCAGGATCCACCAGGAGAGCGTGCGCTTGCGGAGTTCGGAGAGTTGCTCGGGGCCGACCTTGCCGGTCTTGCCGAGGACTTCGATGATGACCGTGGCGATGAGCAGCACGCCGAGCACCGCGGCGACCATAGGGAGTGTCGCGGGGTGCGAG
>JBIKMF010000435.1:0-3292 GCA_044359425.1 Phycisphaerales bacterium | reverse complement strand
ACGACGCTGGCGGAGTTGTTGATGCGGAAGGTGGCGCGGAGCTTGGAGTTGAACTCGTTGGTGGCGTTGTCGCTGAGGTTGAGGGAGACGAGGGCGGCGGTCGGGGTGGCGTCTGCGATCTCGTTGATGGTGACGTTGAAGGTGTCTTCGACGAAGGCGGAGCTGTTGCGGGAGGTGGCTCGAACGGTGACGGTGGTCGAACCGGTCTGGCCTGCGCCGTAGGTGAGGTTGAGGTAACCGCTGATGACGGTGGCGTTGACGAGCGCGGCGTTGCCGACGGAGACGGTGTAGGTGACATCGGAGCTGCGGCCGATGTTGGAGAAGGCGACGGTGTTGTTGGTACCGGGGAGGTTTCCCTCGGTGTAGGAGCGGAGTGGGATATCGCTGAAGGCGCCTTCGAGCCATTCGACGTTGTACCTGGAGACGGCGGCGATGTCGTCGACGACTTCCATGCCGCTGTCGAGAACGCGGCCGAATGCGGTGAAGCCGCCGTTTTGGTTGTCGAGGTTGGCGCTGTTGTCGCCGAGGTTGAAGAACCACTCGGTGGTTGCGCTGTTGGGGTTGCCGCCGAGCTTGGCCATCGCGATGGTGCCGCGGGTATTGGAGATACCGGGCTCGTTGGTGACGGCGGGGAAGGCGGGGATGTCGAGGAAGGCGGAGGCGTTGGAGTAGCCGCCGCCCTGGACGATGAAGTTGGAGACCGAGCGGTGGATGATGGAGTTGTCCCAGAGGTTGGCATCGGCGTAGCGCCAGAAGTTGGCGACCGTGAGGGGCTTCTGGGAGTCGTAGAGCATGACCTCGAAGTCACCGAGGTTGGACTCGAAGCGAGCGACGCTGATGTCGGTGTCGTCGTATCGGCTGGTGAGGTCGACGATGGTCGGGCCGTGGTTGCGGTCGACGGTGATGTCGCTGATGTCGTCAACGATGTTGACGCTGAGGAGGGCCCTGGCTTCGAGCTGGGCGAGGGGTTCGGCCGAACCGGCACCGAGGAGGAGGCGGTTCAAGAGGGACGAACGGGTGCTGGCGTGGGTGTTGGTTGACATCTCTCGTTTTCCTGGTTCCTGCTAGGACATACGACAGCCGTGGGGCGTCGGTTGTGTGATCGCCGCTGGCGGATCGAATTGTGGCACGTCCCAAGGCCGGGGCGAGTGGAATAGGGGGTGGAGGGTCGGAATTCCGGGCTGGCGTTGGGCCTGGGGGGGCGCGGGGAGCGGGCCCACACCGAACAGATGGCGACCCTGGAGGTTCGCCGGCTTCGGGAGTTCAGAGTCGTGTTTAGGGGTGTTACTTGGGGGTCTTGGCCGGGGTTGCAGGGGGTGAAGCGGGGCCGTCGGGGTCTTCGGCGACGATGCGGTCGAGCATGGTGCCGAAGAGCGCGCTGGCGGTGGCATTGTCGGCGGAGCCGGAGACCATGACCCTGGGGGTGATCTGGATCTTCTGCTCGCCGATGACCTTGAGGATCTCGATGAGGGCGGCGTTGCTCTTGCCGATCTGTTCGGCGATCTGCTTGTAGGCCTCGGACTGCGCGGTGGCCTTGATCTTGGTGGCTTCGGCTTCGGCCTTGGCCTCGATGACCTTGCGCTTCTGGGTTTCGTCGGCGATCTTCACTTCGTAGGCGGCGGTGGCGAGCTTCTTCTCCTCGTCGGCTTCCTGGGTGACGCGGCTGAGTTCCTTCTTCTGCTCGGCGGCCTTCTGCTGTTCCTGGAAGGTGAGCTGTTCCTGCTTGGCGATTTCGCGGTCGGTCTGGGTCTTGAGAAGGGTGCCGAGGCTCTTTTCATCGCCGACGTTGCCGATGCGGACGGCGGTCACGGTGACGCCGAAGCGGGACATCTGGGCCTTGAGCATCGTGAGGGACTGGGATTCCTGGCGGGCGCGTTGCTGCACGTAGTCGAGGGCACGCACGCCTTCGGCGTTGTTGCGGAAGATGGCCCGGACGGCGGAGTTCAGGGCGTTGCGGAAGCGGTCGTCCTCGTCGTTGCCGAGTTTGGCGACGACAAGGGGAGCGTTCTTGGGCTCGACGAGGTACTCGACGCGGACGTCGACGGGGAAGGTGAAGCCGTCGCTGGTCCGGACGGTGATCTCGCGTTCTTCGCTGCTAGCGCTGGAGACGGAACCGTCGGTCTTGGAGACGGGATTGGTGGACGCGGCGGCGGTGTAGTGGGCGATCATCTGGGTCGACCACATTTCGGTGACGTTGATGGCGTCGGTGTTGAGGGCGTACTTACCGGGGGGGAGTGCCTCGGCGCGGAGTCCCATCTCACCCTCTTTCGCGAACATGAGGGTCTCCTCGACGGGCGCGGCACCGGGATCGGGCTTGTCGGCGGAGGGAACCAAGGTCTTGACCATCACGCTGGGGGGCTTGCCGTAGTTGGCCTTGAGGACGCCGACTTCACCGGGCTTGATCTCGGTCTGGTCCTTCATGGTGACGCGGAAGAGCTCGGAGTTGATGCGGTACTTGCCGGGCTTGAGGACGGAGGCCTGCTTGCCCTTGAATCCCTTGCCGGTGGTGAGGAAGTAGCGGGCGTCGAGCATCTGCTGGAACTGATCGGGCTCGAAGTCGGGGGCGAAGAGCTGGTCGCTTTGAAGGGGGAGGCCGTCGGCGGCCTCGAGGAGGCCAACTTTGTCGGAAGGGACCTGGATGAGGTCGACGTTGCGGACGGAGAAGATGACCGGCCAGTAGCCGAAGTGCCAGCCGGGGGGGAGGACGTCGGCCTGGACGCCCATTTCACCGTTGACAGCGATGATCTTGCCGTCTTTCAGGGAGCCACCGAGGGCGTTCTTGTTGACGATACCGACCTTATCGGAGGGGACGTAGGTGACGGAGCTGACTGCCGCGCCGGCAATGATGACGAGAAGGGCCAGAATCGCCATTCCTTTGCGAGGGCCACCGGCGGGGACTTTGACGGTGGAGGCGAGGAGGAGGACGGCGATGACCAAACTAAGTACGAACAGCATGAGGCCCATGAGAGAACTCCTTGCAACCGCGGGGGTCGCCGAGTGAATATCGGCATTGGGCATGCAATTGGATCAGGGGGGTGGACGGAGGGGGTGGTGGACGGGGTGTGGAGTGGTGTATGGGCTTGGCGGGGAGGACGGATCGATGTAGACTGCGCATCCGGGCGAGGGACGTTCTGTCCGATCTCGGCCGAGTGGGGTTCGGTGAGTTGGTTTGAACCTCGAGAGCACGAAAAGGATGTCCATGCGCCACGCACGCACAAACGGGTTCACGTTGATCGAGCTCTTGGTCGTGATCGCGATCATCGCGCTGTTGATCGGGCTCTTGCTGCCCGCG
>JBIKMF010000434.1:0-3300 GCA_044359425.1 Phycisphaerales bacterium | reverse complement strand
TCGTGCACGACCCCAGCGGGATCATGCTGTGCGCCAGCGACAGGTCACGCCCCGCCAGCTTGAAGATGTACCGCAGCATCTCGTGCTCGCTGTGGTGCGACGTGAACACCGGGTGCGTCAGGTACGCACTCGTGCGCACGAACAGCCCCGTGTACGAACCCCCCACCTCCGCCGCCAACTCCTCCACCTTCAGCGTCGTCGGCTTGCCCGCGAAGCAGTCCAGCAACGCGCCAACCTCCGTCACGCTCGTCGCCTCATCAAACGTCACACCCAGCGTCCCGTCCCCGTAGTCCCGCAGGTTGTACCCCTTCGCCAGCGCGGCCTTCACCACCGCCTCCGCCCCGATCCCCGCGAGCTTCACCCGCACCGTGTCAAACCGGTTCGCGCCGTAGGTGTTGTGCCCCAGCTTCTCCAGCCCCAGCACAAACGCCCGCGTCAGCGTGTTGATCTTGTTCGCGATCGCCTTCAGCCCCGCCGGCCCGTGGTAGCACGCGTACATCCCCGCCATGATCGCGAGCAGTGCCTGCGCGGTGCAGATGTTGCTCGTCGCCTTCTCGCGCCGGATGTGCTGCTCACGCGTCTGGATCGCCATCCGCAGCGCCGGGTTCCCCTGCGCGTCACGCGAAATCCCGATGATCCGCCCCGGCATCTTCCGCACGTACTCGGACTTGGTCGCGATGAACGCCGCGTGCGGTCCGCCGAAGCCCATCGGCACGCCCAGCCGCTGCGCGCTGCCGATCGCGATGTCAGCACCAAGCTCGCCCGGCGGCGTCAGCAGCGTCAACGCCAGCAGATCCGTCGCCATCACCACCATCGCACCCGCCTGGTGGGCCGCCGCGATCAGCGTGCGGTAGTCCTCGATCCGCCCGTCCGTCGTCGGGTACTGCAGCAGAATGCCCGCCACTTCGGCGCCGAGCTTCATCGCGCTCGGGTTCTCCACCCGCAGCTCAATGCCCAGCCCATCCGCGCGCGTCTTCATCACCGCAATCGTCTGCGGGTGACAATCCGCCGCCACCACAAACACCTTCCGCGCGTGATCCGAGATCGACGCGCACATGCTCATCGCTTCCGCCGCCGCCGTCCCCTCGTCCAGCAGGCTCGCGCCCGCCAGCGGCAGCCCCGTCAGATCACTCACCATCGTCTGGAAGTTCAGCAACGCCTCCAGCCGCCCCTGCGCGATCTCCGCCTGGTACGGCGTGTACTGCGTGTACCAACCCGGGTTCTCGAGGATGTTCCGCAGAATCACCCCGGGAGTCACCGTCTCCGTGTACCCCATCCCGATGAACGAACGATTCACCTTGTTCAGCGACGCGATCCCCCGCAACCGCTCCAGCGTCGCCGCCTCCCCCAGCCCCTCCGTCGTCCCGCGAAGCGTCATGTCCGCCGGAAGCCTGATCGCCGCCGGCACCGTCGCCCCCGACAACTGATCCAGCGTCGAATACCCCAGCGCCCCGAGCATGCTCTCAATGTCGCCATCGCGAGGTCCAATGTGGCGGGGAGCAAACTGATCGAGTCCACCGGAGAGGTGCATCATGTTCTCCTTCGAGACCGTGGAAGAAGTGCAACCGCAACCCCCACCGCTGGTGCAGGTCTTGGATGAAACAACGTTGGACGTTGGCATTCGTTCTGCTCCGGGTTCGGCGTGGCCCGTGCGCGGATCACACGCAAACTGTGGCCCGCGGCCACATGGAGTGGAGCGGGGCCCCGAGTGTAGGTGGAGCGATCCCCTTCTCTCCAATCTCGCGCCGGTCCGAATTGCATCCCGTTATCGGCGACGGAACCCCGCCAACAGCCCCAGGGCAGCCGCCCCCGCCGACGGCAGGTACCCCGTGACAAACCCGAAGAAGGTCTGGGTCTGCCCCTTGAACCACTCCGCGAACCCGTCGTACTCCGCCGCCATCACCCCCCACTTCACCTCGATCAACCCCGCGTGCTGCAGCCCGAACAGCATCAGAAACGTCATCCCAAGAAACAGAATCGCCAGCCGAAAGAAAGCCCGCATCGCGTACGCCAGACAGAACGCCGCGAAGAACGAGAACCCCAGCCGGAAGACCGCCGGCGAGAAGTCCGGAAGCTTGTTGCCATCGGCATCAGCCCCCACCGGATCCCCCATCGCCAGCGTCCTCGCCCCGCCTACCCCAGCGGGTTCCCCCGTCAGCAGCGGCGCCGCCAGCCCCGCCCCCATCAGCAAAACCGCGAGCACCACCAGCACCTTGGCCCACGCGGCAGCGCCGGAGGCGGATATCGCCGGAGCGGCCGGGGTTTTCGGATCTTGTGCGGGTTGGGCGGGGGGCATGAGGTATTCTTCGGCCCGTCACCGGAACCGGCATGACTACCGCTCGTCTATCCTTGAAGCCCCGGCAGGCCCTTCATTGCGACGATGTTCGCGAGGCCATGCCAAGCCCCAACGGGCACCGGCGTGTCCGGGCCCGGGAGTACCTCCGAATGTCGCTGAAGCGCTCGCTTGTTCTCGGCCTTGTTGCCGGTCTCGCTGTCTCACAGGCCGCCATTGCCCAGGACGCCCCTGTGGTGGTCGCGGATCCGCAGCCGGCGGACGCGACCGCTGCGCCGACGGCCGCGCTGAAGGCGGGCGACGCCGCGCCGGCCCTGAAGCTGGCGAAGTGGGTCAAGGGCACGGAGGTCAAGACCTTCGAGAAGGACAAGGTCTACGTCGTCGAGTTCTGGGCGACCTGGTGCGGCCCGTGCCGCCGGACCATCCCCCATCTCACCAAGCTCGCCAAGGAAATGAAGGACAAGGTCACCGTGATCGGCGTGAGCGTGTGGGAGACGCAGCCGGGCGAGACGGGCACGGACTACATCGCCAAGGTCGAGAAGTTCGTGACCAACATGGGCGCGAAGATGGAATACAACGTCGCCGCCGACACCGGCGAAGGCGACATGGCCAAGACCTGGATGGAAGCCTCCGGCTCGCAGGGCATCCCGACCGCGTTCGTCGTCGGCAAGACCGGCAAGATCGAGTGGATCGGCCACCCGATGGAAGGCCTCGACCAGGTCGTCGCCGATGTCTACGCCGGCACCTACGACGCCTCGAAGGCCGAGGCCATCCGCGCCGCCGCCGAGAAGAAGATGGCCGATCGCCAGGAAGCCATGATGAAAGTCATGCAGCTCAACGAAGAAGGCAAGGCCGCCGAAGCCCTCGCCGAACTCGACAAAATCGCCGCCGGCGAGACCGACGACGACGCCAAGCTCGAGCTCAGCGTCACCCGCTTCATGCTCCTCTCCAAGTCCGACGAGGCCGGCGCGACCAAGCTCGCGAAGGAACTCAGCGAGGGCGCGGCG
>JBIKMF010000433.1:0-3311 GCA_044359425.1 Phycisphaerales bacterium | reverse complement strand
TTCCTGTCGCGGAACGCGCCCGCCGGTCAGTTCCTCCCCTACGACCTCACGGCCTTCGGATCGACGGACACCAACGTCGCGACCTCGATCGCCGGTGCGATCCCGCGTGACCAGAAGGAACGCGAAGTGACCACTACGGTCGGCGTGAGCCGAAGCATGCAGGCCAGCCTCATCGAGATGGGCCTGGGCGTGCGTGCCAAGCTCGAGATGGAAGAGATGATTTACCTGCTCGCCGGCCGCGGGATCTACCTCGACGACGCCCGCGACCCGCGCGTCAACCCGGATCGCGAGGGCCTGCCCCTCATCGCGATGCCCCGCGTTCCCAACGCCCCGGCGGCCGACGCCGTCGCCGCGTACAAGAACACGACCGTCATCGGCGACAAGCAGAAGGCCGACATCCAGAGCACCTTCAACGACGTCTGGCTCGCCTACGCCGACAACGCCAGCGAACCCTCGGCCAAGGGCTTCGCGGATTGGCTCTGCGAACGCTGCAACAGCGGCTCTGGGACCCCCGAGGAACTCCTCGTCCTGGACCTCATGAAGAACCGCGTGCCGGAGTTCTTCCGCCGCCTCGATGTCATGGGCCTCTCGCCCCGCGAGATCGCCTACCCCAAGCGCAAGCTCTTCCAGGAAATCGGCCCCAACGGCGTCGAGTACAAGGACCTCCTCGAAGTCATGGAGGCCCTCAAGGCCTGCCCGGCTTCCGGTGCATCCGTTGCGCCCGCCGCCTCTGTCCGTCGCATGGAGCAGGACGCCGTCACCATCGCCGGCGCCCGGTAACGAAACGGGGAATCAGTGCCAGTCATCAACGCCGACAACCTCCTCAAGCCTCTCGCGGGTGAATCCCCCTGCGGGGAGAACCTGCGCTACAAGTTCAGCGACCTCGAACGCCTCTCCGAAGGTAAACCCGAGGACCCCTTCACCAATACCCCCGCCGAAGAACCCAACTGGCGCGAGGTCGCCGACAAGGCCAAGGAATACTTCACCCGGGGTAAGCACCTCACCATCGCCACCATCCTGACCACCGCGGCGGTGCGCCTCGAGGGCTATCAGGGTCTGCGCGACGGCCTCAAGCTCATCCACGGGCTCCTCCGCGACCAATGGGAACCCATCTTCCCTCAGCTCGACGTCGAAGATAACAACGACCCCACCGAACGCATCAACGCCCTCGCCCCCTTGGGCGCAGCGCCCGGCAGCGGTGGCACCCTCCGCTTGCTCGACAAGGTCCTCGAAGCCCCCCTCTGCGACTCCCGCCAGCTCGGCAAGTTCTCGCTCTGGGACATCAGGTACTCCGGCGGTCAGATCGTGCTCCCGGAAGCCATGGCGGCCGCCAAGCCCCCGCGCTCCACGGGCGAGATCGATGGTGCCTTCATCGAAACCGACAAGGAGCGGCTCGAGGAGATCCTCGGGTCGATCCGTGAGGCCACGACAAGCGCCCAGGGGATCGAGCAGGTCTTCAACGAGAAGCTCGGGGTCGGGAAGGGCCCCGATATGCGGCCCCTCCTCGAACTCCTTAAGGATGCCTCACTCCAGATCGAACGCCGCACCGGCCAGGCGTCCCCCGGGACCGAAGCCGCGGACGCGGGCGGAGCGGGTGGCGGCGGTGGAGGCGGCGGCGGTGGTGGTGGGGGGGGCGGCGGGCACGCGATCTCTGGCGAAGTTCGAAATCGCGAAGACGTGCGCGTTGCGCTGGAGAAGGTCATCCGTTACTTCGAGAGCAACGAGCCCTCGAGCCCCGTGCCCCTCATCGTGAAGGGCGCGATCCTGATGATCGGCCAGCCGTTCCTCAAGATCGTCCAGGTGCTCCAGCCCGATGCGGTCCGCGTGCTCGAGCAGATCAGCACGCCGCCCGAAGGCAGCTAGTAGCATCGCGATCGTGTTTTGATAGGTGTAGAGACGAGATGGTGTTGGGATCGCGTAGAAAAAAGGTGACGTTCTCGGCCCACCGCGGCCCGAAAAGGTACCATCGACAGTCAGGTCGTCCGCTCGGTTGAGTGGAGACCCTTCACGGAAAGGATCGGACGATGGCGAAAGCCAGCAGCCAGAAGTTCATCGCTCGGAACCGGGCGCCCCGCGTGCAGATTGAGTATGACCTCGAGCTCTACGGCGCCGAGAAGAAGGTGAACCTGCCGTTCGTCATGGGCGTGATGGCCGACCTTTCCGGCAAGCCGGCCGAGGCCCTCGCTCCCGTTGCGGATCGCAAGTTCCTCGACATCGACGTCGACAACTTCGACGACCGCCTCAAGAGCATGAAGCCCCGCGTCGCCTTCAACGTGCCCAACAAGCTCACCGGCGACGGCAACGTCGCCGTTGACATCACGTTCGAGAGCATGGCGGACTTCTCCCCCGCGGCGGTCGCCCAGAAGGTCGAACCCCTCCGCAAGCTCCTCGAAGCCCGCACGCAGCTCGCCAACCTCCTGACCTACATGGACGGCAAGAGCGGCGCCGAGCAGTTGATGGGCAAGATCATGAATGACCCCGAGCTCCTGAAGAGCCTCGGTTCGGCCCCCAAGCCCCAGGGCTAATCCGGTCCGATCCCGACGGCCTGTACTCGCACCTTACGCGGAGGAACGCGTTCAATGTCCGAAGCCAACACCCAGTCACAGGGTCTCACAGGTATCCAGTTCGGCGGCAATGACCTCGAGTCGCTGCTGCAGAAAGAGTTCAAGCCCAAGACCTCGAGCGCCAAAGAAGCCATCGAGACCGCCGTGCGCACCCTCGCGTCGCAGGCCCTCGAAGGCGTGGCCACGATCTCCGACGACGCCGTGAAGTCCATCGAGGCGATGATCGCCGCGATCGACCGCAAGCTCTCGGACCAGATCAACGAGATCATCCACCACGCCGACTTCCAGTCCCTGGAATCGTCGTGGCGCGGTCTCCACTACATGGTCAACAACACCGAGACCGACGAGACCCTCAAGATCCGCGTCTTCAACATCTCCAAGAAGGAACTCGGCAAGACCATCGCCAAGTTCAAGGGCACCGCCTGGGACCAGTCCCCCCTCTTCAAGAAGCTCTACGAGAACGAGTTCGGTATGCCCGGCGGCGAGCCCTTCGGCTCCATCGTCGGTGACTACTACTTCGACCACACCCCCCCGGACGTCGAAATCCTCGCCGGTATGGCCCAGATCGCCGCCGCCGCGCACGCCCCCTTCCTCACCGCTCCGAACCCCAGCCTCCTCAACATGGAAAGCTGGCAGGAACTCTCCAACCCCCGCGACCTCACCAAGATCTTCCAGGGCGCCGAATACGCCCCCTGGCGCAGCCTGCGTGAGAGCGACGACGCCCGCTACATCGGCATGGCCATGCCC
>JBIKMF010000432.1:0-3318 GCA_044359425.1 Phycisphaerales bacterium | reverse complement strand
AGGCGTCGTGCGGGGCGTGGCAGAAGATACAGACCTGATCTTCAACCGTGGCGCGAACGGTGCCGGTGCCGCCTGCGGAGAGGTTGTGCGGGCCATCGACGACGCTGATGAACTGCGCGTGGGCGGCTGAGGCGGCAACGGTAAGGGCGAGGAGGATGGAACGGGCGAATGTCATGGCGCGGTTCCTTCGGTGATTCGCTGGAAGATCTGCACGCGTTGGTTGTACGAGTCGGCGATCCAGAGGCGGCCGGAGGCGTCGTAGTGGGCGCCGGCGGGGAGCCAGAACTGGCCGGGGCCGGTGCCTTCGCCGCCGAAGGTCATCAGGAGTGAGCCCGCGGGATCGAAGAACTGGAGGGCCTCGAAGTTGGCGTCGACGACGCAGAGGTTGCCGTCGGCGTCGATGGCGATGCCTTTGGGCTGGGAGAAGTAGCCGGGGAGGTCACCCTTGCGACCGATCTGGAGGACGGGTGTGAGGTCGGGGTCGAAGACCTGGATGCGGAAGTTAAGGGAGTCGCTGACGAAGAGGCGGCCGGATGGGTCGAGGGCGACGTGGGTGGGGAAGTTGAACTGACCGGGGGCGCTGCCGCGGGAGCCGATGCGGCGGAGTTCGTTGCCTTCGGGGGAGAGGATGATGATCTGGTGGGAGGCGACGTCGGCGACGAAGAGTCGGCGGTCGGGGGCGACGGCGATGCCGCAGGGGCGGGCGAGGATGCCGATGCCGAGTCGGCCGAGGGA
The DNA here is from genome assembly GCA_044359425.1 of Phycisphaerales bacterium. Taxonomy (GTDB): domain Bacteria; phylum Planctomycetota; class Phycisphaerae; order Phycisphaerales; family UBA1924; genus JBEIUO01. The sequence continues at coordinate 2,583 of JBIKMF010000432.1, read as the reverse complement.
GTTGCCGGAGGCGTCGAAGGCCCAGATGCAGGAGGAGGTCGCGTCGGCGACGAGGATGCGGCCGGCGGGATCGAAGGCGACGGCGACGGGGAGTTCGAAGCCTGGGTTTGGCGCGGACCAGGTTGCGTAGCTGCGAGAGGCGAGGTCAAAGACGTGGAGGGTCTTGCCGTTGCTGTCGGCGACGAAAGCGCGGGAGGCGTTGTCGGTGCAGACGCCCATGGGTGAGGTCATCGCGCGGGGCTGCGTGGCGCCGAAGAGGGCTTCGCCGAGGCGGGCGAGGCCAGCGCGAGCGGGTTTGAGATCTTGATCGGTGCGGAGTTCGCCGAGGAAGCGGAAGCGCGGCGTGTCGGGCGGGGAGGGCCAGGTGCGCGCGGAGGGTGAGGCCTCGAGGAGGGGCCCCGCGGGTGTGCCGCAGCCGACGAGCGTAGCGGTTGCGATGCAGAGCCAGAGGATGGATGCGGTGGAGCGTGGCATGGGGCTAGAAGACTCTTCGGAGACCGAGCTGGAGGAGTTGGGCGGATTCGTTGCTGTTGTCGCTGTCGACGGTGGAGTTTCGCACGTTGCAGTAGATCGTGGTCTGACGACGGTGCCAGCTGACGCCGACGACTTCTTCGAGCCCCTGGGAGTCGCCTCGGGACTGGGAGTCTTCGTGGCGGTACTCGAGGCGGGCGTTGAGGTCGAAGTCTTCGTTGAGGCGGTAGTTCCAGCGAAGGCTGGCGCGGTCGAAGGTGACTTCGTTGGCCTGCTCGGTGTACTCGATGAACTCGCGGCTGGCGTCGGCGCTGAGGCTGGAGCCGGGGCCGAGGGGGTAGATGTAGAGGACCTGGAAGCGGTTGACGATGTAGGGGTCGAAGGTGCTGTCGTGGTTGTTGTATTCGTAAGTGAGGTCGAGACCACCGACGCGGTATTCGGCGCCGAGCAGGAGGTCGTTGACGTCGTCGAGGATGAAGGTGGTCGGGTCGTCGGTGTCGACGGTGTGACCGATGGTGCGGTAGGTGGAGTAGAGGGAGACGCCGTCCATCCAGCCTTCGGTGAAGGTGTAGCGGATGGAGAAGACGGTGCCGGTGGTGTCGATGGTGTTGCCGGGGTCGGGGCCGATGTCGTAGCTGATGAGGAGGGTTTCGCCGTCGACGAATGCGCCGCCGAGGATGCCGCGGATCTCGGTGCGATCGGGGAGGATTGTGGCGGTGTAGTCGATACCTTCCTGGAAGACGGGGAAGCCGGCGGCGGGGGTGATGACGATGGAACCGGGGACGACGTTGCGGCGGGGGAGGATGATGGGGAAGCCGTCGTTGAAGACGTAGGGTTCGTTGAAGATGCTGAAGTTGCTGCCGCGGGCGCTGTTGACCTGGTGGTTGAGGGAGACGCCGGCGGAGGCATCGAGGCGGCCGTAGGGGACTTTCTTGGTGTAGTCGAGTTGGCCGGAGGCGAAGAGTTCGTCGCTGGAGAAGTCGCCGGGCGCGGTGAGGCGTTGGGCGCCGATGGTGGCGGTGCTGGTGAGGCTGTCGAAGAGGCGGTGGCGGATGGAGGCGTCGGCGCGAACGAGGTCCTGCTGCTGGCCGCGAACATCGCGGGTGTCGAGGGTGAGGTTGTAGCGGGTTTCGAGGCGTTCGGTGTGGCGGAGCGTGAGGGATTCGTCGAGGCGGAGGGTCTGCTGTTCCTGAGAACCGCCTTGGCGGTACATGCGGAAGGAGGAGCGGAGTTCGTCGGGTTGGTCTTCGAGATCGAAGGCGTAGGTGTGGACGAGGTTGAGGTCGTGGCGGTCGTAGGCGTCTGCGAAGCCACCGGCTTGGCTCTCGTCGATGTAGTCGAAGATGTAGACGCTTTCGAGGCGTTGCGAGGGTGTGAGGCGGGCGTTGGCCTGTGCGGTGAAGGAGTCCTGGGTTACGTTGCTGTTGAGGTCGCCGAAGCCGCCGTCGAGCTCGGTTTCGCGGTGGAAGTAGCGGAAGGAGGCGTTGGCCTCGGAGCCGCCGATGCGGGTGGCGATGCCCTCTTCGGTGAGGGTTTCTTCGATGGTGCCGGCGAAGGGGCGGTCGAGGATGCTCTGTTCCCGGCGGGCGAAGATGTCGGTCGGCATGGAGCTGGTGCCGAAGATGAGTGCGTTGAGATCCCAGAGGTGGACGAAGTCGGTTTCGTCCTCTTCGGAGCCGCTGACGCTGGAATCGACGTTGATCTTCTCGGCGCCGAGTTGGACGTTGGCGGTGAGGTCGACGAGGTTGCGGTGGCCGAAGGCCATTTCGGTCTGGAGATCGAAGAGGGCGCGGTAGCGGGACTCGGTGGTGGTCTGGTCTTGGGTGCCGGTCTGGCTGATTTCGTCGCTCTGGTGCTGGAAGCGGAACTCGAGTGCGGACTCGAGCTTGATGAGTTCGAAGGTCTTCCAGGTTTCGCGCGGGGTACCGACGACGACGGGGCCGTCGTCGACGGGCTGGATGTCTTCGGTCTGACCCGCGACTCGCCCCGCGAGAACGAGGATGGGAAGGACGAGGGATCTCGCGGTGCGGCGGTTCACGAGGGGGAAGTGGGTTCGTGGGGTGGTTCGGAGGGGGGTTCGGAGGGGAGGGGTTTGGAGGTGGGTGTGGGGAT
>JBIKMF010000092.1:0-12248 GCA_044359425.1 Phycisphaerales bacterium | reverse complement strand
GACATCGACGGCATCTTGAAGGACGGCACGTCGGACGGAGAAGGGATGATCGACGTTCCGATCCCGCCGGACGCGCACAAGGCCAAGATCACGTTCTTCCCCGGGACCGAGGACGCCCTCGTCTACGAGATGGACCTCGGTGAGCTCGCGCCCGCGGACACGGTCATCGGCGTCCGCAAGCGGCTGCACAACCTGGGGTACAGGTGTATGCCCAACGGGGAAGAGAACGACGCCGACCTTCGTGACGCGATCAAGCGATTCCAGGCCGCGGAAGGCCTCGATGTCACCGGCGAGCCCGACGATGCGACAAAGGCCAAGGTCAAGGAAGTGCACGGGTCGTAAGCGGGATGGCGGAGCCGAGTTGAGGAGCGAGAACGCATGCCGGTGACCAAGATCAAAGCACGGATCGTCAGCCTGCAGGTGCTGGACGATTCTGATTGGCTGTGGGGTGACGGTGAGTGGCACCTGCACGCCTCGGCGGACGGGGTCGCTTTCGGCGATCCGAACCACGAGTTTGAGGTGCGCGGCGGCACTTCGCTGAACCTCCCCGAAGCAGAATGGAGCACGGTGATCGACGTCTCCGGCAAGGCCCCGGGGGACATCGTCGAGATCCGGCTGCGGGTGATCGAGGACGACCTCATCAGCGACGACGACCTGGGCGAGGTGGTCGCCCGTGTGCGAATGCCCTTCACCCAGCCGGAGCGGAACATCCTGCTCCCGGGTCCGATGCTGTCGGGAGGGTTGTTCTCCGCCGACTATCGCGCCTACCGCGCGCACGTCCGCATCACGATCGCCGAGGAGTTCGCCACCACCAACACCACCGGGCCCGACGCGGTGCCGGTCCGCCGCAACGCCGCCGGGAACACCACCGATTTCTCGACCGTGAAGGGCACGGCTTTCACACCCCGAGTCGAGGTGTGCCCGGTTCTTCCGCTACCCGCGGCACCCGCCCACTTCCCCGCGCGCCCGGCGTTGCCCGCAGGCCTGGCAGCTGGCGTGATCCCGCCGACCGCCCAGGTGACCGCTCCGCCCTCGGCCCCGCAGTTCAACGCCCTGCACAACCCGGCGGTGATTCCGATCCTGGCATCGACAGACCCTGATATCGCGAACAAGTGCGCCCGCCTCACGGTCACCTACTACGAACCCGGGAATCTGGACACCTCCAAGTTCTTCTGGAGGGTTCTCTCGGGCCCCGCGGCGTTCGTGGGTGGAAACACCGGCCTCACCGTCAATGTGCGAGGGACAGGGAACGCGGCCGATACGCTGGCGGAGTTTGAGGTTCGCTGGGAGAACGCCACGGGGCCGTTGCTGGCGGTGTACCGCGCGTGGGTCGGCAAGCTGGGAACGCTGCCGTACCGCGTGAACATGCTTAACGGACTCGCCGGCAACTGGCAGGTTACGGCGTTGCTGAGTGCGGCCCAGGCCAACTCCATCATGCAGGTTGTCCGAGCCATCGTGTACCAGGCGGGGATCATGATGGTCCCCGATCCCACGACGACGACGACCGACGGCGCAACGCTCTTCCCGCCGGCCAACACCGACGGTATCTACCAGACAACGGTCACCTCCAACCGCCACACCCGAAACGTGAACCACGACGTGATCTCCTCCGCAAACCGGTACAACTTCCGGCCGGGGGTCATCAACTTCGCGATCGTGCACAGCACACTGCAGACCAACGCGGCCGCGGTCGACCGCAACGGGATCGCGGGCACCGCCTCCAAGTCGGTTTGGTCGGGCGGGAAACTGTGGTACAGCGGCTCGGGCACGGGGTCTTCCAAGACGCTCGACGGAAGCCCCAGCGCGTCGTGGATCAAGCCCAGCGGCATCCCCTCCGACGGCAAGGGGGTCAAGATCACGCTCTTGACCATCGAGCCGACGGACCGCGTGAAGCAGGCCAAGTCCCTCGACGCAAAGTACGTCACGGCCCGAAACGCGGCAAGCCCCCCCTTCACCGCCGCGGACATGGGGAGGCTCTACGCGGCCCAGTGCCCGGCGGTCTGGGGCGTGTCGAACGTCGCCTCTGGTACATGGACGGCGGCCCAGTTCACCTGGAACTGCGGGATCAACTTCGCCCACGAACTCGGGCACATCCTCGGGCTGGCCCATCGTGGAAGCGGTTGGAGCGCCACGGCACCCCTCTCGGCCGACGGCATGGACTGCGCCGACCAGAACGGGGTGATGAAGGGCCACCCGTGGAGCGAGAACATCATGACGTATGGGTACGCATCGCCGCTGCCCCTCGCCCACAACCTCGACCTGGTCCAGGCCACCGTTGTCCGCGCCCATCCGGCGATCACCTACTGAGCGGAGAGAACGATGGTCAAAGACCCCGCGATTCTGAAGAACTCGAAAGACCCGCGCGAACTCGTGCGCATGGCGAAGCTGTACGCCGCGAGCGATGAGCCCGCGGATCAGGCCGTGCTCGGGGGGCACCTGGGCACCACCGAGTTTCTCGACCGCCTCGACTCGCCCATGATGTACAAGGCCGCGCAGCCGCACCAACTCCGCGTCGCGGGGATCATCCGGGTCCTCATGGAGAAGCAGACGCCGGCCCCGCGACAGACCCTCGTCGACCTCACCGACAGCAAGGAGTTTCAGTCGTACGACCAGTGCGTGCCGCTGCTCATTCGCGCTCTCGCGGCCGACCGGCCCGCCTCGGCCCGCACGATCGCGCACTGGACCAAGCACTCGGACCCGGAGTCGGTGTACTCCGACAACGTCGTCGAAGCCATCTTCCTCAACCGCTCTCGGCCGGCTCTGGACCTCTTCGAGCGCATGATGAACGATGCTCGGCACGAGGACGGGTACAAGTACTACTGGCTCCGCACGTGCCTCCTCCAGCAACGCAACGACCCCGAGGTGTTGAAGTGCTGCGAGCGCATGGTCATCGACTCCAGCATCGACCCGGCCTGGCACGAGCCCGTGCTCGAGGCCCTCTTCGACTTCGACCCGACGTGGTACCTGACCTGTCGCAAGCCCCGTCCACCCCTCCGCGTGCTCGCGGGGGACGAAGCCAAGGACTCGATGGAGAGGCTCGCCAAGCACGGACTCGGACGCAAGGACTACGTGAACACCGAACTCCCGCTCCGGATGAAGCTCGCCCTCAAGGAGATCGGCCGTGATCAAGACGACGCGCCCGCAGATCCAAACGCCGGCACGCCCTAGCGCTCCGCGCCTCCTCGCGATCGCAGCCCTCGCGCTCCTTCCCGGGCTCGCGGTATGCGACGAACCGCTCCAACCCGGCGCTCGCGAGCAGTCCCCGCGCCAAGCCCAGCCGACAGGAGACGCGCCCGTGCCCACCGCACCCCCCGCCGCCGGACTGCCCGATCCCGTGCCCGCGTTCGTGCTCTCCGAGCCCGCGAAGGCGGCGATCGCGAGGGCCGAGTCGAAGGACGCGAAGGAGCACGAGCGGCTCGCGGCCGAACTGATCGACGCGGCGTGGCTGGATCGGCTCGACCCTCCCGCCCTCGCCCGCGTTGCGCCCGCCTCCCACCTGCAGTTGACCCATGTGCTCCGCGCCCTCGCGCGATCGGCCCCCACCGTGTTCAGCCGCCTCGCGGCGGAACCCGCATACGTCCAGAGCGAGACGCGTCGCGCCGCGCTGCTCACCGCGAGCGGAGCATGCCGCGAGCCGGGCGAAGCTCTCGTCGTGCTGTGGCACGCGCAGATCGAGCCCGAAGGGGACGAACTGGAGACCACGATCGCCGCGCTGTTTGAGAGCGGCAGCGCCGCCGGGCACGGGGTGCTCGAGGCGGCGTTCGCGAACGAAGAGTTTGATCCGGAGTTGGTCGCGTCGTGGTTCCACGGGCCGCTCCTGGCCGTCCGGCAGAACGAGGCGACGGTGGCGTGGATCGAGAAGTTGCTCGCGGGCGGCGGCCTGCGCGAGGGGCTGTCGGCCCGGCTGGTCGATGCCCTTTTCGAATACCGTCCGCGCGACTGGTACCCGCAGAGCCAGCCAGCCCCGATACCTCCGTCCCGCGCGAAGCTGACGGACGCGTCGCGAACGATCCTCCTCCGCATCGCGGAGCGGGCCCGGGTTGATGGCGAGCTCACCGCCGAACGCGTCGAGGCGATCCGGGCTGAACTGCGGGCCCCATGACCACGCTCCACGGCATCCACGCGGAGCGCGAACACGGCCTGGTCGGTGCGCTGCAGCGGGACCTGGGCGACGTGCCACAAGACTCCCGACGTTGGTTCGAAGCCGGGCGTGCTCTCGCGGCTCAGTCACGCTGGCACGAGGCCGTCGCCGCGTTCGATAGTGCGCTCGCGCTCAGCCCGTTCAACCCGGCGATCGGGTGCGAACTCGCCATCGCGCTCGCGAACGCGGGCGATGCCGCCTCGTCCCGCGATCTTCTCGAAGAACTCATCGCCCGCCTGCCGGGAGACGGGGTGCTGCATCTCCAGCTGGGCTGCGTGAACTTCGGGGCCGGCCACATACACGATGCGATCCGCTGCTGGTCAGCCGCCGCGCACATGCTCTCCCCGCCGGACGACGCGATCGAGAACCTCGCCGCGGCCTGGAGGCGGCTCGGAGACCGCGAGGCCGAGGCAGAATGCTGGCAGCAACTCGCGGCGATATCGCCGGAGCACCCGGTGGCGGCTCACATGCTCGGCGCAGCCGGCCACGCGCCGGTGCCCGAACGGGCGAGCGATCGCTACGTGCGGCACCTCTTCGATCGGTTCTCGCGCGACTTTGACCACGTGCTCGCGCGTCTGTCCTACCGGGTGCCCGCGACTGTTCGAAGCTGGTTCGAGGAGCGTTGGCCCGAGCCCCGCGCGGAGCTGCGGGTGCTCGACGTCGGGTGCGGCACCGGGCTCTGCGGCGCGCAGGTCAAACCTTGGGCGATGATTCTTGATGGGGTCGACCTCTCCCCCGAGATGCTCTCGATTGCGCGCACGCTCGGTGTGTACTCGAACCTCGCCGTCGGCGAGATGTGCGAGCACCTCGCGGCGCGCTCGGGCGAGTACGACGTGATCCTCGCCGGCGACGTGCTGTGCTACACGGGCGACCTCACGGCGTTCGCCAACGCCTCCCTCCGGGCGCTCAGGCCCGGCGGCTGGGTCGCGTTCAGCGTGGAAGCAACCGATTCCGACCACGGTTTCGTGCTCGAAGCCCACGGCCGCTACTCCCACTCGCACGCGGCGATTCGTCGCTGGCTCCGCGACTTCCGCGAAGTGCACATTCGACCCGAAGTGATCCGAACGGAACTCGGATCACCCGTGCCGGGCTGGTGGGTGCACGCGATGCGCCCAGAACCCTGAGCGCGATCCGCCCTAGTTCGATGCCTTGCCGCCTCGCAACACCCCGTCCATCACGCCGCGAAGATCGCGGAACACCACCGGCGACCATACCCGCTTGAGCTCCCAGCCCTGCGCTTCGAGAATCGCGGCACGGAACATGTCCCATTCCACCGGGTTCTGCGCGCCCTGGAAGCGGCTCCAGTCGCACAGCACACCACCCGTAACGTCGGCGATACTGGTCGGGTCACGGAGGGCGATGTCCACGCAGAACCCGTCGTTGCCCCAGTGCACGATGCTCCCGACGTTCCGATCCTGCACCAGATGCGAAGCAAGCCCGCGGGCCAGCAGCGACGGGGTTGACGTCGGATGCTCCGCGACGGCAGTGGGGGGGATGAGTTCGGCCTGCGCCTCGGGATGTCCTTCTTCCGCGGCACCCACGATGTTCTCCGCGTGCGCGTACTCCTGCTGCAACTCCTCCGCGAACTTCAGGTACGCGAAGAGCAACCACCCGCCCGACGGAGCCTGACCAGCCGGCACGGGCGGAAGCGCGAGGTACTGCTCGCGCGGGATGCTCGTGACCAGGTGGACCGCCTCGCGGGCCCGCGTCACCAGCACATTAAGACGCCGACCCCCGCCCGGCATGGCGAGGGGCCCGAACCTGCGATAGAAGCGACCGTTCGCATCCGGCCCGTACGTCGTGGAGATGATGATGTGGTCGCGCTCGTCGCCCTGTACGTTCTCGAGGTTCTTCACGAACAGCCCCTCGAACGCGCCCTTGTTCCGACGTGAGCGTGCCGCGGCGAGCGCGGTGCCGAAGGCCGGATCTGCCTCCGCGAGTTCGTCGAGCGTCTCGCTGATGAGGTCGCGCTGGGCGATGTTGAAGCAGCCCACGCCGATCGAAGGCGGGTTCTCCTTCTTCAGCAGGTCGCGGATGATCTCGGCGACCCTCTTGGCCTCGGCCGGGTTGGTGCGTTTCTCGTACACGCCGTCGACACGTGCGAACACCAGCGGTGCGGACCGCACGCGGTTCCGCGGGTGCCCGGGGATCGCCTGCAACCTCGCGCTGTAGAAGTGCTCGTTGCTGAACTCAATCAGATCGCTGTTACGCGAGCGGTAGTGCACGTCGAGGTAGCTCTGCTCGATGTCAAGGCTCAACGCCGCCGAGAGCAGGTCTTCGGTCTGGCTCTGCTGGGCCTCGAAGAGCTGCGCCTCAGTTTCGATCTCTTCCGTTTCTGACTGCGCGACGGCGGATTCAAAGAACCGCGTCGGCGGCAGCTGCTTCGGATCCCCAGCGACCACCACGCGCCTGGCGCGCGTGAGCACGGGCAGAGCCTCCTCGAGCCGCAACTGGCTCGCCTCGTCGAACACCACAACGTCAAACACCGCCTCACGCGGAAAGATCTGCGCGACCGTCTCCGGGCTCGCCATCCACACCGGGCGAAGGTCGAGCAGCGGATCGCCACCCTCGGCCGCGCGTCCGAGCGACAGCACCTGCCGTAGCCGCAGCGCGTTCTTGCCCCGCGTCGTCAGTCGTTGCCGAACGCTTGCGCCCTCGGAGTTCAGTCTGGACCCCGTACCGGCGAGCAACCGCTCCCGGTGCCGCTCGGTCCAGCGGTGCACGATCATCTCGCGCACCGCGATCTGCCGCTTTGCTTCGAGTTCCCCGCACCGCGTGATCAGCGTCTGCACCCGCCGTGCGTCGACCCCGCGAAGCACCGCGTCCCGTTCCAAGCGGCGTGAGATTTCACCGGCCAACACCGCGCGCCGGATCGCCGCCGCCGCGCCCTCGTGCGACGCGTGCTGATCCGCCAGCTCCAGGGCCGCAGCCGAGAGCTCCGCCGGGAGCGCGCCGCTCTCCTCCTTCGTCCGTATTACGTCTTCGAGCTCCGCCAGCCGCTGCTCCAGAGCATCAAACAGCGACGCCGCGGCACCTTTCGCACGCCACGTCCGCCTCTGCTGCTTGAGCCACTCGCTCGAGATCAACCCGCTCGCTCCCGCGGCCCGCTCCAGCGCGTCGATCCTCGTCGCGGACTCGCCGCTCGCACGCAGCCCTGCCACAAGTTCCGCTCCCGCCGCACCCGGCTCCGCCGACATCGCACGCGAAACATCCACCCCGGCCAGCGGTCCCTCCAAAGCTCCATACACCGCGGCAATCCGCGTGTGGTCGTCGAGCATCGCGAGAACCTGGCGCGGATCCGGGGTTCCCGTCGTGAGCGGGGCGTGCTCCATCTGTTCGATCGCCCCGCGCGCCACCACCGCCGCTCGCAGCGCGCGATAGAACGCGAGGCCCGAATCCACGCCCTGCGCGCCGAGCCCGATCGGCGAAAGCGCCGCCATCGCCGCCTTCTTCTTGCCAAACGCCAGGAACGACCACCATTTGCCCGCAACTTCACGCCACTGCTCGAGGGCTCCGATGCGTTCGGCCATCGCGGGCAGCGTCAACCCCAGTTGCGGCGCGAGCACCCAGAGTTCGGGGCTCTCCGGTGCGGCCGCCAACGTTTCACGCTGCGCGATGAGCGCACGAACCGTCTTCGTCGCCGCGGCTTTCCACGCGACATCCTTTGAGTGCCAGAGCCCACGAACCCCGGGCGCAGCCTTCCCGGCGGTCTCGATCAACCCCGCGAGCCGCTCGCGCGCGGTGACCTGCTCCGCCAGCGGTGCATCGGCATCGAACGGAGGAACCTTGTCGTCGCGCCACGCATCGAGGTCGCGCGCCGCCCGCGTGCACGCCGCTATCTTCGCGCGATGCTCGTCCATCGGCCGAGCGAGGTAGCCCGCAACAGCCCCCGTCATCGCGCTCTTCCACGGGTTTGCGCCGTAGTCGCACGCGAGCGCGCGAAAGTAGAGGTTGGTCAGCGCCACGCTGTGCGCCTCGAGTTCGGTGAGTGTGATCTTCTCGAGCCCCGCGCCCGCGTCCAGCCCCGTCGCTTCGCCGGTCCCCAGCATCAACCACTCGCCCACCATGGCGCCGAACGCCGCCCCGCCCGGTTCGGCCTTCATGAGCGCGCCGTACAGCGCCTGAAGCTCGCCGTGCAACTCCCCGATCTCCTTGCTGAGCCGTTCTACCGCCGCGACAGCCCGCGAATCCGTCTTCGCTTCCGTCAGCTCCTCGAGCTGCGAGCGGATCCCCATGTAGAGGTCCTTCTGGTCGCGCTGCGGATCGTGAACCACCGCGCACAACCGCCCCAGCCCGAGCCCGTCGAGCCGGTTCGCGACCACATCCAGCGCGGTCCGCTTCTCGCACACAAACAGCACACGCTCGCCCCTCGCCAGGTGATCGCCGATGATGTTCGTGATGGTCTGGCTCTTGCCCGTTCCCGGCGGGCCGTGCACCACAAGCCCCGCGTGCGTCCGCGCCAACGCCACAGCCCGCGCCTGACACGGATCCGCCGTCGCGACCAGCCGGTCTGTCGCCGCGCTCCGCACGAGCGCCTCGCTCTCACGCGATCCCACCTGCTCCAGCGTCGTGTCCCCGCGGATGAACGCCGCGATCGGCCCCGTCGCCGGCACCTGCTCCGCCAGCGCCTGCGTGTCCCGCAGCAACCCCTCGTTCGCCATCGGAAACAGGCCAATCACCGCCGCCGGCACGATCACCGCTTCCTCCGAGTCCTCCGCCCGCGGCGCGGCCACCAGCGGCGGCAACTCCGGCATCGCATCCGCGGCAAACGCCTCCGGTGCCGCGATCTTCAGCATCGCCGCCACCCGGCGCGTCAACTCCGCGATCTCCCGCCACGTCCCGCTGCCCTCCTCGTCGGTGAACACCTCGCCGAACTTCTGCCCTGTCTGCTGCTCCAGCCACGCGAGCAGCGCCTCGTTCGGCACCACCCGATCGATCTCATCGCTCTTGCACGCAAGCTCGACGCTCGGCGACGCCCCCGTCTTCACCACCAGCGACACCGGCACAAACGCGATCGGCGCCAACACCCGCCGCGACCCAAATCCTCGCCCCCCGCTCATCCCCGGCGGCAGGCTCAGCAGCGGATACCCCACGTTCAGAACCCACACCCCCGTGTCGTCCTCGTACGTCCGCGCTTCCTCAACCAGCAGCCGCAGCTTCGACAACAACCCGCTCTGCTCCGACCACGCCCGCTTCGCGCGCTCGTGCTCGGCCCGCTGCGACTCCGTCAGCTCCGCATCCGCCCCCACCTCGCGCGGCGGCACGACCTTCCCCAACACCCGCGTCTCCATGTCGCCACCCAGCAGCCCCGCCAGCGCCGCATCCGGCCCCACATGCCCGAGTTTCGACAACTGCGACCAATCCACCCGCTGCCGGCTGTTGTGCGGCCTGCAGTTCAGGCTCGGGCCGCCCGCGATCGACGCGAACAACCGTTCCAGCATGGTCGCCAGAACCTTCTTGCCCCCCGGGCTCCCCGTCCCCGCCTGTTCGGTCGTGCTCATGCACGATCTTACTTCGCCGGCTCAGGTTCCGAAACCGCCGGCCCCGGGCCGTTGTTCAGCAGGGTCTGTTCCAGCCCCTCCCCGGAGATCGTCACCACGTCATCCGCGTACCCAACAGAGACCTCCCCCATCACCTTGTAGATTCGCCACCCGATCGGCAGTCCCGCGGCTTCCTCTCCCACCCACACACGCACCAGCATCCCCTCCACGAACACATCCTCAGCCGTCGCATTCTTCGCCAAAACAGTTGCCTTCTGCGTCCCCACCTGCACCGTCAGCGTCCGGTCCGCCACGTTCCGAACCACCAGGTTCTCCGAGGACACCGGGTTCATCTTCGCGTAAATCACATACCCCGTGAGCGCCAGCAGCGCCACCAGAACCACCGTCAGCAACCCCTGCTTCATATCCGATCTCCTTCTCGTGCCCAGTCTCGCGCCGACAAGCTTACCCCTTCCGGATCCACTCCCACTGCCGCCGCACCCCATCCTCAAACGTCGTCGTCGGCCGATACCCCAGCTCCGCCCCGCTCCTGGTCAGATCCGCCCACGTCCGCTCCACATCCCCCGGCTGCATCGGCTTGCGCTCCACCACCGGCTCCCTCCCCACCACCCGGCCGATCGTCGCGATCATCTCCTTCAGCGTCACCGGCGAACTCCCCCCCAGGTTCCACACCCGATACCCAAACTCCGGGATCCGCTCGTACGCCGCCAAAACCCCCGTCACGATGTCATCGATGTACGTGTAGTCGCGGCTCGTCGTCCCGTCCCCAAACATCACGATCCCCTCCCCGCGCGACACCTGCACCAGAAACTTCTGGATCGCCAGGTCCGGCCGCTGCCTCGGGCCAAACACCGTAAAGAACCGCAGCATCGCCGTGGGCATCCCCGTCAAATGCCGGTGGGCATGCCCCATGATCTCGCAGGCTCGCTTCGTCGCCGCGTACGGGCTGATCGGTTCGTTCACGTCCTGCGTCTCGCTGAACGGTGCGCTCTTCGCGTTCCCGTACACCGAACTCGACGACGCCACCACAATCCGATCGCACCCCGCCCGCCGCGCTTCCTCAAAGACGACCGCCGTACCCAGCACGTTCGCCCGCGAGTACCCCGCCGGATCCTCGATGCTCGGCCGCACCCCCGCCTTCGCCGCCAGATGAATCACTCCCCCCGGCTTCCCCGCCTCAAACACCCGCTGCATCCCCCCCGCGTCCGCGATGTCCCCCTCCACAAACTCAAACCGCCCCCCGCCCACCCGCGACACCGCCTCCACGTTCCGCCGCTTCATCTGAACGTCGTAGTACGGGTCAAAGTTGTCCACCCCGATCACCCGCCGCCCCTGCGCAAGCAGCCGTTCGGCCGTGTGCGACCCGATAAATCCCGCCACCCCGGTCACCAGCACCGGACTGTTCGTGCCCACTGATGTCATGCCGGATTGTTCCCTGCTCGCCCTCGCCCCGCACTGGTCCCCTGCAAACCAGATTTCCCCGCCGGGTGTAACCCTTTCCACCCGCCAACGCACACCCCCAAAAAGACAAGCAGGGCGCCATCTTTTGACAGCGCCCCGCTGGAGGAGAGAGAGATCAAGATCAGTATAGTTGTCTATCGGACCATCCGTTGCCCGTTTCTCTAAACTTCTGCACGGAGAACACCCAATTCCGCGCGAAATTGGGGTGTTCTCCCTAGGTCCGACTTGACAAAATGGCCGACCCGCCTATCTGGGGCCTGGCACCGTGCCAGAACTTCATGCGGCGTTCGTGGTTTGGAAGGTTTTCCCGCGCATAGCGCGCCCGATTGGGCCCGCCCGTACGTTCCCGCGCGCTCGACCATGTCGGCATCGCCGGCCCTTCCGGCCACCATACCGATCAGGCACGCTGCCGCGCGAACCCCGTGCGCGGCAGCCCTCGGCGTCCCCATCTCCGGTTCCCCTTCGGCGATGCGGTTACCCAGAGCCGGCCCCGCGCACTCGCCGCGCGCAGAACTCTTGCCCCTCTCCTTCTTGCGGATGAACCACCTGCACCAGCCAAAGATTCTCGCCCCCCCAGCACACCATTGGCGCACCGTCACCCCCGACGGGTACAAACCCCGTCGCGAATCACACCCCGCGCTCCCGGTGACTCCCCTCCGCGCTCATCCCCCCAGACGCGGTGACTTCGCCGTCGCCCTAGCCGACAAGATCACGCAGCAGCTCTTCCATCGCCGCGTCCATCTTCTCCGGCGTGTCGTACGTTCCCGCCGCGATCTGCCGACGGACCGTCTCCACCAGCTCCGTCCTCACCGGGGGCATCGCGCTCAACTTGCTCAAGTACGTAGCCAACTCTGATACCTCCAGTTCGTCCGCCGCACGCATCCCAACACCTGCCGCCCCAACCCTACCATCCCCCTTGGCCGCTGTTCTCATCGCCACACCCCGGGTCTGTCCCGCGAGAGCAATCGGTCGGTGGAGTTCCAGCGTGTCGATCCTGGTCACGTCCGTCATCCGATCGGCTCCTTCCGGTGAAGTTGCAAAACGGCGTCCTTTGCCAACAGTCGCCCTTCCTGGCGGGCCCCACATCGCGCGCCCCGTCGCGGGGGCATTCCATGTGTGACAGGCCTTCCTATCGACGCTCCCTC
>JBIKMF010000431.1:0-3322 GCA_044359425.1 Phycisphaerales bacterium | reverse complement strand
CCGACTGAGGGCGCTTCGATTCCGGCGGGGACGACGGACTACGACGGTGACGGGGATGCGGACGATGCGTTCCAGGATGTGACGCAGGACGGGTACGTGGATGAGTTCGACATCTTCATCAAGCACTTCGATACGAACGGCGACCAGAAGGTGACGCTGTCGCCGACGCTGACGGCGGGGACGCCGGCGGCGGGGATGGCGGCGGAGCTGGTGAACGGTTCGGGGAACCTGCTGGATGAGGACCTGAGTTCGCTGGTGGATTCGGCGAACCCGGACCGGAACCGCAACGGCGTGTGGGGTTTCACGGACTCGAACCACAACGGCCGCTGGGACAACGGCGAGACGATGCTGGACTACGACTCGGCGACGAACACGAACGCGGACCAGGTGCTCGGGTTCCGGGACGGGTTCATCGACAAGAAGGACCAGTACGCGAAGGTGAAGGGGAAGCTGAGCTTCAAGACGACGCAGTCGGCGTGGAGCGCGGCGCAGGGCGCGGTGCAGCCGACGAAGCTGCAGGGCCCGATCTCGCGGGGCGGGTCGTCGGCGGCGATCGAGTACAACGTGGGTGATGATGTGCTGCCGGACGTGACGGGGAGCCTGTTCTCCGCGGACCAGACGAACCTGCAGTCGCTGGCGGATGGTGCGGCGTTCGCGAACCAGGTGGCGACGAACCTGGGCGTGGCGGTGACTACGCTGGGGACGTACGTGGAGACGGACGCGGAGGGGAGTTCGCAGCCGCGGTATCTGCGGCTGGACGCGGACAACAACAACGACTCGCTGCCGGACAACTACACGACGGCGTACTACGAGAAGATGCCGTTCAACGCGCCGAGTTTCTCGGATTGGTACTACCGGCCGGTCTACGAGAACATGGTGTTCAAGGACGTGGTGATCCCGACGGGCACGAACGCGCTGTTCAAGAACTGCACGTTTGTGGGCGTGACGTTCGTGCGGACGACGGTGGCGAACACGCACCTGCTGTGGGGCGAGTACGGGAAGCTGGCGTGGGACAACACGGCGGCGCGGCCGATGCCGAGTCCGAGCCGGTGGGTGTATGGCGATGGTGGAACGGAGACGAGCTATCCGACGCAGCTGCCGAGCAGCGCATGCCCGCCGAACCAGATGATCCTGATGGCGAATCCCGCGATGGACCAGGCGGATCTGCCGGGGAACCAGCAGAGCGGCGTGACTGGGTTCTCGAGTCTGCCGCTGCCGCTGGTGATCGGCGGGGTTCGCGTGACGGACACGAAGCGGTACTCGAACAACATCCGGTTCCATGATTGTCTGATCGTGGGTTCGGTGGTGAGCGAGAGCCCGACGTCCTTCACGCAGCAGAGGAACAAGCTGCAGTTTACGGGATCGACGCGGTTTGCGACGTCGCATCCGGAGTCTCCGGACGATGCGGAGCTGAACCCGGACAGCGGGGACATCGCGACGATCCTGAAGAGCTCGCTGATGATGCCGAACTACTCGGTGGACATCGGGACGTTCAACAGTCCGACGTCGCAGAACGTCGAGATGCAGGGGGCGATCATCGCGGGTGTGCTGGACGTGCGCGGGAACGCGAGCATTGACGGCGCGCTGCTGCTGACGTACAGCCCGACGTACGGGCAGGGCCCGCTGCGGGATGCGGCGGGCAACGCGGCGGGCAATCCGGCGGCGTTCAACACGACGATCGGGTACTTCGGGCCGGACGACGGTGATGCGGAGTCGCTGGATCCGACGACGCTTCCGGTGGTGAACGGCGTGCGGATCGCGGGGTGGGACACGAACGGGGACGGGCTGGCGGACGTCCCGGGGAACCAGACGCAGCCATCGGGCTCGACGGCGGTGCCGTTCCACGGGTATGGGCGTATTCAGCTTCGGTTCAACGGGACGATGACACTGCCGGACGGGATCATGGTTCCGATGCAGTTTGACGAGGTACGCGGGACGTACCGGGAGCAGCACCTGTGAGAAAGCCGCGCCGGAGTCGGGCGTTCAGTATGGTGGAGATGCTGGTGGCGTTGACGATCACGGCGACGCTGCTGACGGCGACGATGGGGGCGCTGGACGCGTCGTACAAGGGGTATCAGGCGACGACGGAGGGTGCGTCGACGAATGTGATTGCGCGGATGGTGATGCACCGGGTGATGTCGATGATCAGGACGGGGACGGAGTTTGGGCCGTACCCGGAGGACGTGCTGGACAACACGATGAACCCGCTGGTGAGTTCGGCGCTGGAGTTTGAGCGGTCGTTCGACGAGGACACTGGGGTACGAACGGTGGTGCGGCTGGAGCGTCGGGACCAGGAGGATGCGACGCGCGGGCCGTTTGAGCTGTGGTACATCGAGACGGTGTTTACAGAAGGCGTGCAGACGTCGCAGGAGGCGTTTCCGCTGCTGACTGGCGTGCGGGAGCTGATGTTCACGCTGGAGTACGACGTTGGTCCGCGGCTGAAGCGGGCGACGGTGGACCTGACGGTGTCGCCGAATGACTACCAGGATGCGTCGTTCAAGGCGGGCATGGCGGCGCCGGCGATCAGGCTGGTTTCGAGCGTGCAGCCCCGGCGGCTGATGGACGAGTGAGTCAGCGGGGCCGGAGTGGTTCGAGGAGGGCGGGGATGTGTGCCGCGAGTTCGGCGGCGAGCATCCCGGCGGAGGCGTTGTTGGCGAGGGCCCAGGCTTCACCGGCGCGGGCGTGGACGTCGACGGCGATACGAGCGATTTCGTAGAGCGGTAGACCTCGGGAGGATGCGGCGAGTCCGCCGATGACTCCGGCGAGGACATCACCGGTGCCGGCGGTTGCCATGCAGGGGTGGCCGCGGGTGCAGGTCCATGCGCGGAGGCCGTCGCTGACGACGGTGCCGGCACCTTTGAGGACGACGACACAACCGAGGCGGCGGGCGAGCGCGGCGGCGGCGTGGGGACGCTGCGTGGGATCGGTGGGGTCGAGGGTGATGCCGAGGGACGACGCGAGGCGGCGGTATTCGCCGGGGTGTGGGGTGAGGATGGCGGAGGCGAGGAAGTCGCGCCAGAGTTCGGGGAAGGTGGCGAGGAGGGAGATGGCGTCGGCATCGACGACGACGGGGAAAGAGTCGAGTTGGATGGAGCGGAGGGTGAGGGCGGCGGCCTCAGGGGAGAGGCCGAGGCCGGGGCCGACGATGAGTGCGTTGGCGCGGACGGTATGGCGGTCGAACTCTTCGATGGCGGTGGGGAGGTCGAGGCCTTCGGGGGATTCGGTGAGGGGGATTCCCGTGGCGGAGGGGCAGAGGGCGAGAGCGGTGGGGAGGACGGAGGCGGGGGCGAGGAGGCGTGCGAGGCCGGCGCCGGCGCGGAGT
>JBIKMF010000430.1:0-3324 GCA_044359425.1 Phycisphaerales bacterium | reverse complement strand
CGGCTACGACCCGCACCACTCCATCGTCCGCGCTTCGCAGGAAGGCCTCCAGAGCGTCCTCTTCAAGCCCTTCCAGGTCGAACGCCTCATCGAAGAAGTCCGCAAGGCACTCACCCGCTGATCCGACGCTACACCCGCCGCGCCACGATCACCCGGTTCCGCCCCTCAAAGTCCTTCAAGATCTTCGCCTCCGTCATCAACCGCTGCTCCGCCACCAGCTCCAGCGCAACCGACGCGTGCGCATCCGCCGCCTCGATCAGCACCTTGCCACCCGACTTCAGCAACCCCGGCGCACCCGCCGCGATCGGCCTGATCAAATCCAACCCATCCGCCCCGCCCCGCAGCGCCACGTGCGGCTCGTGGTCCTTCACGTTCGGCTCCACCGCGCCCCACTCATAATCCGGGATGTACGGCGGATTCGACACCACATAGTCAAAGCACCCCGCCCCGTACGCTCCCGGATTCGCCTCCAGCGCCTTCAGCAAATCCCCGCGCAGAAACTCCACCCGATCGCTCACCCCGTGCCGCCTCGCATTCTCCGCGGCAACCTCCAACGCATCCGCGCTGATGTCCGTCGCCACCGCCCGCGCACCCGGAAAGTTCTTCAGCAGCGCAATCGCGATGCACCCCGACCCCGTGCAGATGTCCGCGATCAGCAGCCCGCCCCCATCCTGATTCCCAATCCCGTGCGCCGCCCGATGCCGCTGCAGCACATACTCCACGATCGTCTCCGTCTCAGGCCTCGGGATCAGCACCCGCCGATCAACCTTGAACGGCATCCCGAAGAACCACCCCTCGCCCACCAGATACTGCACCGGCTCGTGCTTTAGCGCCCGTCCCA
The DNA here is from genome assembly GCA_044359425.1 of Phycisphaerales bacterium. Classification (GTDB taxonomy): domain Bacteria; phylum Planctomycetota; class Phycisphaerae; order Phycisphaerales; family UBA1924; genus JBEIUO01. The sequence continues at coordinate 2,483 of JBIKMF010000430.1, read as the reverse complement.
CCAGGTCCCGCAACATCTCACGCTCAAGCGGGCTCGCCGGCCGATCCGGATCGAGATACAGCTTCAGCCGCTCGCACCCCACCACGTGCGCCATCAGCATCTCCGCCAGCAGCCGCGGACTCTCCAGCCCCTTCTTCGTAAAGGCCTGCCCCATCCACGAGAGCAGCTTCCGGGTCGTCCATGATTCCGTCGCGGGTTCTGTGTTCACGCCCACACTGTAGCATGTTCGGGTTTTGTTGTTGCGGGTCCCGCCCCCGCATTTCCCTCCATTTCCCGGCTATCATCACGACCCAGCACCGACGGACGAAAGGCCGCGGCGTTCGGGTCGGGTGAACCGACCATCGCCGCTTGCTGTCCGTCAGGAGATTCTCTTTCCATGGCACACGATCCGCTCGACACGATGATCGGCGTTTCCGATACCAACCGCCGCGACCAGCAGACCGCCATGCGCCTCGTCGCCGACGCCAAGCGCGCCGACCAGGCCGGCGACCGCATGAAGGCGATCTCCGAATACCGCCGCGCCGTCGCCTCCGACCCCCAGTCCGCCGAAGCACTCTTCGGCCTCGCCTACGGCCTCGACCTCGTCGGCGAAGAAGACGAAGCCCTCGCGTTCTACGAGCGCTGCATCGCCGTTCAGCCCCCGCTCGTCAACGCCCTCATGAACCTCGCAGTCATGTACGAGGACCGCGGCGAGTACGCCTCCGCCGAGCGCTGCCTCCGCCAGGTCCTCGACACCTACCCCAACCACCTCCGCGCCCGCCTCTTCATGAAGGACGTCCAGGCCAGCCGCGAGATGGTCATCGAGGAAGAGCAGGACCGCGACATCTTCAAGCGCAAGGCCCTCCTCGACACCCCCGTCACCGACTTCGAGCTCTCCGTCCGGGCCCGTACCTGCCTCAAGAAGATGAACATCCGCACCCTCGGCGACCTCCTCCGCGTCACCGAGGCCGAACTCCTCAGCTACAAGAACTTCGGCGAGAGCAGCCTGGTCGAAATCAAGAAGATGCTCAGCGTCAAGGGCCTCAAACTCGGCCAGGGCCTCGAAGACGCCCACCGCCAGGCCCGCCGCGCCCTCATCGAGCAGTACAAGGGCACCGGCCAGGAAGCCGTCCTCGCCAAGCCCGTGTCGGACCTCCAGCTCTCCGTCCGCGCACGCAAGGCCCTCCAGCTCCTCAGCATCCAGACCCTGGGCGACCTCGCCAGCCACACCGAGGCCGAACTCATGGGCGTCAAGAACTTCGGCGCAACCTCGCTGAAGGAAATCAAAGAACGCCTCACCGAACACGGCCTCGCCCTGCGAATCCTCGAGAACTAACTCCAAACCAACAACCAAGTCACACCCAAGCACCCCGCTTCAGGCGGGGTGTTTTCTTGCATTCGTGGCAGCGGCATTCCTGCCGCGTCTTCATGACACCCCCGCCACCACACCTCCCCTCCCCTGCCCCTCTTCCTAGTGCCTCGTGCCCAGTGCCTAGTGCCTTCTTCTTGCACCCTCCCCCCATATCTGTATCCTACTGATATGAGCAGCACGTTCCTCCTCGCAGGGGCCGGTGTCTTCCTCTTGCTTTCCGCGCCCGCCCTCGGCCAAACTTGGCCCTGCGTCGAAGGATGGCAAGGCCTCGGAATCCCGGGTGTCGCCGGACAGCTCAGCACCTACTCGGTCAAGGATCTCAAGTGGTGGGACCCCGATGGCCCCGGCCCACGCGCCCCCATTGTCCTCGTTGCCGGTTCTTTTCCCGCCGCCGGCGACCTCGTCGGCGGCCCCCTCGTCGCGTACGACCCACCCACCCGTTCCTGGCTCCACGTCACCACCCCCCTCTCCGGCTCCGTCCGCGAAGTTCTCCCGCTTGGTGACGGCCACCTCGCGGCAGTCGGCTCCTTCACCTTTCCCGGCCGCACTTCTCCGTCTCGCTTCGCGACCTGGGACGGCACCTCCTGGCACGATGATTCCGACGGCATTGCCGAGCCCGTGTACAGCATCGCCCGTCTGCACTCCGGTGAGTTCGTCATCGGTACCTCATCCCAGATCCTCCGCCGCTCCGCGTCTGGCTGGGAACCCATGCACGGTGAAGAGATTTTCGGTACCGCCACCGTGCTCCGGGTCGCTCCCGATGGCCGCCTCTTCGCAGGTGGCACGCTGAGACTCAACTTCACCAACATCGGCGTGCTCATGTGGGACGGGACCGCGTGGTCGCTCGCATGTTCCTCCGGTGGCAGCTTCACGCAGCCCGGTGGCGTAGGCATCATCGAAGTGCTGCCCGACGGCTGCATGCTCTTCTCCGGTGCCGTCATCGAAGGTGTTCGCACGGGCCTGGGAATCATGAAATGGTGCAACGGATCCCTGACATCACTCTCCAGAGTCCCATACCCGAATGGCACCATCGGTGCCCACGCCACGAGTGTCATCGTGAACCCCGATGGCTCCCTCTTTGTCGAGGCCGCGTACGAGTTCAGCCCGCGGGTCTACTTCACCGAAATGCTCG
>JBIKMF010000429.1:0-3329 GCA_044359425.1 Phycisphaerales bacterium | reverse complement strand
GCTGACGATCGCGTTCGCGGCGGGGTTCCAGACGCCGGTGGTGGTTCTGCTGCTGGGGTGGGCGGGGCTGATCACGCCGGCGTTTCTCCGGGAGTACCGCAAGCACGCGGTGTTCGTGACGGCGATCGTGGCGGCGGTGTTGACGCCGGGCGATGTGTCGACGATGTTCCTGCTGTGGGTGCCGCTGTATCTGCTGTACGAACTGGGCGGGGTGCTGCTGCGGGTGTTCCCGTCGGAGCGGGTATCTCGGAGGGAGGCGGCGAAGGCCGGGGTGGGGAATCCGGAAGATGACGATCCGAGCTGACGGAGGGCGTGCATGGCGGGGTCATCGTTCTGGATTTCGCTGCTGCGGCGCAGGCCCGACCTGCTGTTTCCGCGCGCGGTGCGTGCCGGGAGGGACGAGGCGACGGGGGTTGACGTGCGGATGATGGACCGCGCCCTGGAGCTTGCGGATGGCGCGGCGAGGGACGGCGAGGTTCCGGTGGGGGCGGTGGTCTACCGGACCGCGGATGGGGAGGTGTTCGGCGAGGGGGTGAACACGCGCGAGCGGGGGCGGGATCCGGCGGGGCATGCGGAGATGATGGCGATCGGAATGGCAGCCCGGCGAATCGGAGATTGGCGGCTGAACGAATACACACTGGTGGTCACCCTGGAACCCTGCGTGATGTGTGCGGGGGCATGCGTGAACGCGCGGGTGGGACGGGTGGTGTACGGGGCGAGCGATCGGAAGGCGGGAGCGGCGGAGTCGCTGTACGCGGTGTTGAGTGATCCGAGGCTGAATCACCGGCCGAAGGTGGTGGGCGGGGTCCGGGGGGTGGAGAGCGGCGAACGGCTCCGGACGTTCTTCCGGGGTCTTCGAAAGTAAGTTGTTCGTTCGGTTGGCTTTCGCAGGAAGCCGTCCAAGAATGTCTGGAACTCCGGAACCCGAGGCACCGGGACCGGGAGCGCAGCTACGGGAGTGATTGATGTTTACACAGACCACTGAGTATGCACTCCGCGCGATGGCCGCGCTCGCCTTGTTTCCGGGGACGCTGGTGGCGACGAGCAGTGTGGCGGAGCGGACGAAGGTGCCGAGCAACTACCTGGCGAAGGTGTTGCAGCAGTTGGCGGCGGCGGGGCTGATCGAGGGGCGTCGCGGGGTTGGGGGCGGGTACAAGCTGGCGAAGCCGGCGTCGCAGATCAACATGCTGGAGATCATCCGGTCGGTGGGGCGGCTGCAGCGGATCACGTCGTGCCCGCTGGGGCTGGCGAACCACGGGCCGAACCTATGCCCGCTGCACAGGCGGATGGACGAGGCGGCGGGGATGCTGATCGATCGGTTTTCGGGGGTGACGCTGGCGGACCTGATCGCGGATCCGGCGTCGATGAACCGGCCGCTGTGCGACGCGCAGACGACGGCGGCGCTGACGGTGAAGGGAAGTTTGCTTTCCTGAGCGATCGAGTGGGCAAAGATACACGCGTCGCGGCAGAACCCGATTCGAAGCGGGGCCGGGGCGGTATGTGCATGAACCTGTACGCAACCGGATGACTTGAACCATGTCGACCGAAACGAACTCGCAGAATCAACTCGAGCAGCAGCGTCGTGAGAACCGGAGGCTGGTGGCCGAGCTGGGCTTCAACCCGTACGGCTCGCGGACCGAGGGGCTGGTGACGACGGCGGCGGCGCGCGGGCTGCACAGCGAGGAGGCGGACGCGAAGGCCGCGGCGGGCGCGAAGGAGCCGGGGTTCGTGGATCCGCGTGCGAAGGCGAAGATCGCGGGGCGCGTGGTGCTGCTGCGCGACAACGGCAAGCTGATCTGGATGCAGGTGCGTGACCACACGGGGGACGTGCAGGTGGCGGTGAGCCAGCGGGACGTTGCGGAGAACATCTTCAAGCTGGCGAAGCTGACGGACCTTGGCGACATGGTGGTGGCCGAGGGGCGGGTGATGAAGACGCGGACGGGCGAGGTGACGCTGTGGGCGGAGGGGCTCGCGCCGGCGTCCAAGTGCGTCGCGCCGCCGCCGGCGAAGCACGAGGGTCTGCAGGACATCGAGCTGCGCTACCGGCAGCGGTACGTGGATCTGTGGTCGAACCCGGAGACGATGGGCGTGTTCCGGATGCGGTCGAAGATGATCGCGGAGATGCGGAAGTTCTTCGAGGCGCGCGGGTACGACGAGGTGGAGACGCCGATGCTGCAGTCGCTCGCGGGCGGCGCGGCGGCGCGGCCGTTCGTGACGCACATGAACGCGCTGGACATCAAGCTCTTCATGCGGATCGCGCCGGAGCTGTTTCTGAAGAGGTTGCTGGTGGGCGGGATGCCGAAGGTCTTCGAGATCAACCGCAACTTCCGGAACGAGGGCCTCGACAAGCAGCACAACCCCGAGTTCACGGTGGTCGAGGCGTACGAGGCGTTCGGCAGCTACCACACGATGATGGAGCTGGTGGAGAGCCTGCTGCGGCATCTCGCGGCGTTTGTCGCGAAGGAGACGGGCGGGGACACGGCGGGGCTGAAGCTGCCCTTCGGCGAGTTGATGGTGGATTACGGTGCGCCGTTCCGCAAGGTGACGTACGCGGAGCTGTTCAAGGAAGCGCTGGGCTTTGAGATGACCGACATGGCCCGCTGCCACGAGGAGTGCGCGAAGCGGAAGCTCAAGCACGTGGGGCTCGACGACGTGCTGGTGGTGAACGAGTTGTTCGAGGAAGTGGCGGAGAAGTCGCTGGACCCGGCGAAGCCGACGTTCGTGATGGACTACCCGAGCGCGATCTCGCCGCTGACGCGTCCGAGCGCGGCGAACCCGAAGATCGCGGAGCGGTGGGACCTGTTCATTGGCGGGATGGAGATCGGCCCGGCGTACACGGAGCTGAACGACCCGGACATCCAGGAAGCCAAGTTCCGCGAGCAGCTCAAGGGACTGGACGACGAGAAGAGCGCGGAGGAGAACACGTTCCGCACGATGGACCACGATTTCCTGCGGGCGCTGCGGGTGGGGATGCCACCGGCGGGCGGGATGGGCCTGGGGATCGACCGGATCACGATGCTGCTGACGAACCAGCGGACGATCCGCGACGTGGTGCTGTTCCCGATGATGCGGCCGGAGGAGACGGCGGGCGCCTGAGCACGGGAGGCGGCGCGTGAAGCGAGCGAGGATGGGGAATCCGCTGATCGCCGCCGCGTGCCTCGCGTGGCTGGGGTTTGATGCGTGGCGGCTCAGTCACACGCTGGGCAGCAGCGTCGGCTCGAGCGTTTGGCACACGCTTCACTCCGGGATTCGTTGTTCCTCCCCTCACGCGTTCGGGCAGATCGTGCTCGTTCCCGAGGGCGACGCCTTCGTGGTCGGCAACTCGGACG
>JBIKMF010000428.1:0-3334 GCA_044359425.1 Phycisphaerales bacterium | reverse complement strand
CTGCCCTCGCGCAGCGGCTCAACCTCGATCCGCCGGCTCCCGTCGAGCCCGCGTGGACCTGCACCGCGACGCTCGCAGGGAGCGCGACCGGCCCGTTCGGCGAGGTGGCGTCGCGGCTGCTGAAGGCCCCCGCCACGGATGATGCCGACGCCGCGCGCCGGCTCGTGCTCGCGCTCACTCTGAAGAAGATCCCTGATGACCCCGCGTACGCCGCGCTGCCCGCGGAACGGCGTGCGGAGATCGAGGCGCGTGTTGGCGGCATCGATGGTGTGTCGGTTGTCGCGGCCGCCGAGCAGCTCGCGTCGCTCCTCACGGACGCCGAGCGTGCGAAACCGGCGTGGGCGGTGCCGCCGCTCGTTCCTCTGCCGCACGCGCCGCTGGCACCACTGCTCGCGGGCGCGGGCGATGAGATCCTCGCCGCCGCGGCGGACCTCGATGCGCGGCTCGCATCGCACACCGTCGATCCCGCGTCTGTGCTCGCGGGCGTGGATACCCGTGCCATCGCGGTCGCCCTCGCGCTCCCGGAAGCGATGTTCCCCGCGCGCACGCGCGAGCGGTTCGTTGATGCGATCGGCGCCGCGGTCGTCGAGGCCCGCGCGGGTCGCGCCGATCGGCTCGCCATGCTCGGTGAGATCGCCGCGGCAGGCCCGCAGGTCAAGTCCCTCAAGGGCGTGTCGTCGATCAAGGCGGGGAAGAGCTACGAGCAACTGCTCCGCGCCGCGCCCGATCTTCCTCCCGAGGAGACGCGCCGTCGGCTCGCGCGACTCGCGGAGCTCTGCCACGATGCGAGGACCGCTGCGCCGACGATCGAGAGCCTCAAGCTGGCCAGGCAGCTCCGCCCCGCGCACGGCCAGTTGCTCCCTGAGTACCGCGCGGCCCAGCGCACCATCGCGCCCGTGGCGCTGCGACTGCTGGACCCAGGCGAATCGCTGAACGATCCCGGCATCATCCGGGCCGAGGCACCGTTCGCCGCGAGCCTCGAGGATCTCCGTGCGCTCGGACGCATCAGCGCGGCGGTGACGGTGGTCGATGGCAAAGGACGCGAGACCGTCGCCACCGAGGCCAAGCCCGCGTGCGATGCAATTCTGCTCGCCAGCAAGCTCATCGCCCGCGCGAAGGAACGGGACCGTGAGGACGTGCTCAACTCGTTCCGTCGCCTCTGTCGGCGCGTGGAGGCCGCGACCACCCTCCCGGACGAACGCTCGCTGCGCGCGGAGACGGAGGTCGCGGTTGCGGAGTTCGTCGGGAAGTACGAGGACGTGCGCGCAAGGTACCTCATTGCCCTCGCGAGCAAGCGGCGCGAGCCCGACGCGGCACTCGTGAGCGCGCTGGAGGTCGGGCGCGAGATCCTCGAGTTCCGCGAGCGCGTCCGCATCGTCGATGCTGATGCGCTCCTCGCGTGGCCGGGGTTCGAGGTCACGCCCGAGGGTCTTGCTTCGATCCGGCACGGGATCGATGAACAGGTGCTCGGTGCGATGCGGGCGTTCAACGCCGACCGGTACGACCGCGCGTCGGACCTCGTCAAGGCGGGACCGACACGCTTTGCTGCCGCGGTTGCACTCGCGGATCTCTCGCGAGCGATCGTCGCGACGGGGAGTGCGGCGCCGGTGGCGTTGCGCGAGGCCATCCCCGGCACGCCCGACACCATGCGTTGCCCCGGGGCTCGTCACCGCGGGGCCTTTGAGTTCATCGCCCTCTGCGGGGAGGAACTCGCGGCACTGCGGGCGGCCGGCGAGGACACCAAGGCGGTTGAAGATCGCATGAACGCCGCCGCCGCGCCGGTACGGATCGACGCGGGTATGTAGACTACCGGCATGAGCGATCAGGAGACTCTGCGGCGGCTCGAAACGGCGGTCGAACTCGCGACCGACGCGGGCCGGGGCATCATGCGGCACTTCGCGCGCTGGTCCGACCAGCGCGCGATCGGGCTGGAGATCAAGCAGGACGGCTCGCCCGTCACCGAGGCGGATCGCGGCGCAGAACGTGAGATCCGCGACGAACTCGCGAAGCGGTTTCCGCGCGACGGTGTGCTCGGCGAGGAGTACGGAGAGGTCGGCGGCGAGTCCGGGTATCGCTGGGTTGTAGATCCGATCGACGGCACCGCGTCGTTCGTCTGCGGCGTTCCGCTGTTTGGCACACTGATCGGCGTGGAGCGTGGTGGCGTGCCGATCGCCGGGGTGATCCATATGCCGGCGCTCGGTGAGACCGCGTTCGGCGGGCCCGGGCTCGGCGCAACGCACCGCGCCGCCGGACGGCCCGAGCGGGCGGCCCGTGTGAGCGCGACGGCCACCCTCGCGCAGGCGTCGTTCGTGACGACATCGATTGACTACTACCTCAAGGCGGAGAAGCTGCCGCTGTACCTCGAACTCTGCCGGCGGATGCGGCTGAACCGCGGGTTCAGCGATGCGTACGCGTTCCTGCTCGTCGCGACGGGCCGCGCGGACGTTTGCGTGGAGCCGGGCGTGAAGCCGTGGGACATCGCGGCGGTTGCGCCGGTTGTGGAAGGCGCCGGCGGGAACTGGTGCGATCTCGCCGGGGATCGGCGGATCGATACCGGCTCGGTGGTCACGACCAACGGGCTGCTGCACGCGGAGACGATGGCCGCGATCCGCACCGTCCGCGCATGAAAGCACCCTCCGAGTGGAGGGTGCGGGTGTGAGCGCGGGGCGTGAGGTTCTTTACTTCTTCTGCTCGCCGAGGGCCTTGGCGACGGCGGCCTCGAGGGCGTCGCCCCGGAGGTTGGTGCCGATGATCTTGCCGGTGGTGCCGTCGACGAGGAAGGTCGCGGGGATGCTGCTGATCACGTACTTCTGCGCGATCTCGGCCTTCCAACCCTTGCCGTCGGCGATCTGCTTCCAGTTCATCTTGGCCTTGGTCATCACCTCGGGCATGCGGCTGACGCTCTGCTCGTTGTCGAGCGAAACGCCGAGGATCTCGAAGCCGTTGGCGTGGTGCTTCTCGTAGGCCTTCACCACGTGGGGCATCTCGGACATGCACGGCCCGCACCAGGTGGCCCAGAAGTCGAGGAGAACGACCTTGCCGGTGTAGTCGCCGGGGAACTTCACGGCCTTGCCGTCGGTGTCCTTGGCCTCGAAGGCGGTGATCACTTTGCCGGTCGCGTGATCGGGAGGCGTGGGGATCTCGTCGACGGTCTTGCTGCTCTTCATCACCTTGAACGACGAGCCGTCCTTGGCGATGTCGGCGAGCTCGTAGGTCGTGCCGCCGATGTTGAACGGCGCGGTGACGTCGAAGGACTCGCCACGCGAGTCGATCGTGCCGTTGCCGTTCACGTCGAGCATCAGGTTCACACCCGACTGGCCCTCGCCGGTCACGG
>JBIKMF010000426.1:0-3343 GCA_044359425.1 Phycisphaerales bacterium | reverse complement strand
ACGGAAACCAACGTACTCATGGCTTCTTCCCTTCGCTCTTCGCCCATGCCTTGGGCAACATCTCTCGCTCTTCATCGCCGCCCACGAGCGACAGCGAGGCATCGAGCCCCTTCGCCGCCGCGGGCCAGGGCGCCAGTTCGTTCAACCACGCCTTCGTCCACCGCAGCGCCTCGCGGGGTTTCGCCGCGAGCTGCTGCGCCAGCTCGATCGCACGGGCCTCGCTCGCCGCCGGCGTCGCCAGGCACTCGTGCACGAGCCCGGCACGGTACGCATCCCGGCCGCTGATGACGGACGGATCGAGCACCCGTGCCCTGCACGCACCATCGCCAACGGCCAGCCGCAGAAACGGCGCGGTCACCGCGGGGGAAACACCCAGCTTGAGCACCGGATACCCCAACTTCGCGCCCTCATCGGTCACCACGATATCGGCCCCACCCAGCAACGCGCACCCTCCCGCGATCGCCGCCCCGTGCGCGGAGAGCACGACAGGCCCCGGAGTCGTCCGCATCGAAACCACCGCGCGACTGAGCCCCTTCAGCAGATCCGCCAGCGCCGCATCGTCGTCCCGGCACAGCGACAGATCGAACCCGGCGCAGAAGACCTCCCCCACTCCCGAAAGCACCACCGCGTCCGCGCTCGACGCACGATCAAACGCGCCCGCGAGCGACCCCAGCATCTTCGGCGTCAGCGCGTTCCGCTTCTCCGCCCGATCCAATCGGATGATCGCGACATTGCCGTCAGGCTCGCAGCTGATCATGAACCGCCACTCCTCGCACCCGCCACGAGTTCGGCCGCGAACGCCGCCGCACGCCCCAGTGCCTCCACGTCGATGTGCGTCTGATACCCAGCGCCCACCACCGTCGCCACCAGCGTCTCCGTCGACAGATTCCCCGGCGCCCGCTTCCCCGGAACACTCGCGTACGGACACCCGCCCAACCCCGCCGCCGAAGAATCAAACGAGCGAACCCCCGCCCCCAACGCGGCAACCACGCACTCCCGCGCTCTCCCAAACGTGTCGTGCAGATGCAGCGTCAGCGGCAAGTTCCCGCACCCCTGCCACGTCGCATCCGCCGCCAGACGCTCGTTCGGCCGCAACTCCGGAACCACCGCGGCAATCAACGGCTCGATGTGCTCAGGCTCCGCCGCGCCGATCGTGTCACCCAGATCGATCTCGTCGATCCCGATCGCCACCAGCATCGCCGCTACGCGGGCAACCCGCTCGGGAGAGATCGGACCGTCGAACGGGCATCGAACCACGCAGGAGATGTACCCCCGCGTCTGCAGCCCGTGCTCCCGCGCCAGTTCGACCACAGGCTTGAATCGCTCAATCGTCTCCGCGATGGTGGCGTTCGTGTTCTTGCGGGAGAACCCCTCCGATGCCGCGGCAAAGACCGAAGCCTTGGCCACAACCGGGAACCCGGTGGCCTGGACGGCCGCCTGATTGACCTCCACAAGCCGCCGCATTCCCTGCTCGTTCGGAACGAGGGCCGAAACCTGCGTGATGCGGCCCAGTTCAGGTGCGGCGAGGAGCACCTCCGAGGCGTCCCCCAGCTGCGGGATCCACTTCGGAGAGACGAACGAAGTCGCCTCAACCTCGTCGGCGCCGGTGAGGGCAAGACGGCGAAGCAGCTCGACCTTCCTGGGCGCGGGGATGAGGGCGGGCTCGTTCTGGAGCCCGTCGCGTGCCGCGACTTCGGTGATACGGACGCGGGGATTCATGGCGGCATGGTACGGGGGTGGAGAACCGGGCGATGGCACGCCACTCCAGCCGGCCGCGAGTGCAGACGCGCGCACTCCACCCCGATACGACGGCGGCCGACACGCACCACCCAACGACAGGCTCCGACTCGCGCCAGCATCGCTCTCCCTCGACCCAGACCGTACAAACGGAACAGACGGCACATCCACTCCACCCCCAGCCCCGGGGACCCCTTGTTTCTTGATATCGCCAGCGTGAATTCGACCTTCGTGATGAGAAGGGAACTCCCTTCTGCATGGGGGTTGCGAGTGGTCGATGCTCGGCACATCTTCGCTGCATCCGTGACGCTCGCAGTCGCTGGCGTCGCGTCCGCGACTATCGTGCCCATCGGCGCGTTCACCGGCGAGTACCGCGAGAACTTCTCCGCCTTCGCCACCGGCTTTCGCCCAAACGGACTCACCGCCATGGGCGGAGTCTCGACGCTCAGCAGCGCAACCAGCAGCGGCCTGCTGCCCACCACATCATGGGGCTTCAGGGGGACCATTCTCCCCCACTCCGACCGTGTCTTCCTCGGCAACTTCGCCTCGGCCACCGTCTGGACCTTCAACACCACCGTCTACAAGTTCGGCGGCTACTTCGGCACCAACGCCAATACGCTTGCCGGCGGCACCGCAACCTTCTACGACTCCAGCAACGCCGTCATCGGCACTATGCCCATCGATGCGCCCAAGCTGACGTGGGCCTGGAACGGCTGGGAATCCAGCACTCCCATCGCTCGCGTTCAGGTCGCTCTCAACGCGTTCAACGGCGCGTTCCTCATGCAGGACACGATGGAAGCCTCCGTCACCCCCGCTCCCGCCACCGGAGTTCTGGCCATCGCGACGCTTCTCGCCTTCGGTCACCGCCGCGCACGCTGACGCCCATCCAGACCCCTTCCGATCGCCCCGGGGAGTTCCTTCCTCGGGGCGTTTGCGTTCAGACCTTCTCGTCCTGGTCCTCGTCAGGAGGATTGAGCCCCAAGACTTCCTTCGCAAAGGGATCGTCCGGGCTCAGCTCCAGCACCTGCCGCGCATACTCCCGCGACTTCTCCGTCTCATCGAGCATCGCGTGGGCAAACGCCAGGGTCCGCAGCGTGTCGGGATTACCCGACGCCCGCGAGTGCACATACTCGAGCACCGGCACCGCGGCCTTGAACCGCCCCAGATCACACAGAATCCGCCCCGTGTGGAAGTGCGCCACCATGTCCTCGGGATTCAGCCGCACAGCCTCCCTCAACTCCGCAAGCGCATCCTCCGGCTTCCCGCTATCCGCCAAACACAACGCAAAGCAGCCGTGAACCCAGAACACATCCGCAAAGCGAGTCGCCATCTCGCGACCCACGAGTATCGCCTCGTCGCGCTTCCCGTCCGACGCCAGCCGCTCCATCAGCGATGCCCAGTTGCCCGCATCCGACGGCAACGGATTCACGCGCAGCTCCGCCAGTGCCGCCTCCGTCGAGATCTTTGAGCCCAGCATCCGGATCCACCGACCACGCACCCCGTCCAACTCCGGATCCCGCAACAGCGCCTCACGGAAGAACGCCTCCGCAAGGCCGTAGTCCCCACGAAACTCCGCGAGTGATCCGAGCGAACCCACCGCCCAGTC
>JBIKMF010000427.1:0-3343 GCA_044359425.1 Phycisphaerales bacterium | reverse complement strand
CGCCGGCGGCATCGGCCGCGAACTCGCCGCCACACTCCACGCCCAGGGCTGGGAACTCATCCTCGCCGGAAGAAACCTCTCCCCTCTCGAACCCCTCGCCGCCGAGTTTAGCGCAACCGTGCGAGCCCTCGACGCCAGCGACTTCGCCGCGGTGGACTCACTCTTCGGCGATCACCCCGGCATCACCGCCGCGGCCAACCTCGCCGGCTCAATCCTCCTGAAGCCCGCCCACCTCACCTCCGAGGCCGAGTTCGCCGAGACCATTTCCCAGAACCTCAAGACCGCGTTCGCCCTCATCCGCGCCGCCGGGCGGCACATGAAGAGCACAGGCGGCAGCGTCGTCCTCATGTCCTCCTGCGCCGCGGGCATCGGCCTCGCGAACCACGAAGCCATCAGCGCCGCCAAGGCCGGAATCGAGGGCCTCGTCCGCTCCGCCGCGGCAACCTACGCCTCCACCGGCATCCGCTTCAACGCAGTCGCCCCGGGTCTCGTCGCAACTCCGATGGCCCGTCGGATCACCGAGAACGAGGGCGCACTGAAGGCCTCCATCGCGATGCATCCCCTCGGACGAATCGGCAACGCCCGCGAGATCGCCGCGGCTATCGCGTTCCTTCTCGCGCCGGAGAACAACTGGATCACCGGTCAGACGCTGGGTGTCGACGGCGGGCTCTCCCGCCTGAAGGTGCGCTAGCCCCTCAACCCCGCAGGCGCACCACGCAACTTCAAAACGAAGGGACGGGAGGCCTGTTTCCAGACCTCCCGTCCACTGTGTGTGTACGTCCCGTCCTCAGGACGGGCGATCCATTCAGCGGCGGACGTCCGCGCCCATGTTCTCGATGACGAACACGAGGTCGTCGCTGTCCACCACGCCGTCGCGGTTCACGTCGGAAGCCCCACCCTTGGTGTCGAGGTTCTCCTTCACCATGTCCACGTCGAGCCCGTCGACGGCCTGGTCGCCGTTCACGTCCGCGAGGGTCACCGGCAGCGCACCGCCCATGAACGCAGCGATGTCCGCCGAATCAAGCTGGCCGTCCGCGTTGAAGTCCGCAAACCGCAACTCGCCCATGCCGTTCTCGACCAACTCACCGACGCCCACGGACCAGCGAGGCTCCTCGATCGGCGCAGCCGTCGCCATCCGTCCGTCACGCGGCTTCACCCCACCCGGACGCAAAGACCCGTCGCAACGGTTCTCCGAGAACTGCAGGAAGTTGATCGCGATGAACGTGAAGTCGCCCGTCTCCACCAAACCGTTGCCCGTCACGTCCGCGTGCGGGGCGACCGTCGAGCAGTTCGTGTTCGCGCCCGGGCTCGGGTTGCTCGAGAGCTGACCAACGAAGATGCCGAAGTCCAGGATGTCGATGAAGGTGTCGCCGTTGAGGTTGCCGCCCTTCAGGGCATCGCCGCCGCTGAAGTCCGCCACGTAGTTCACACCCGCGTCCGCGAAATCGTCCTGGTCCGTCGCACGCAGCGTGTGGAGCGGATCACGGGCCGTGATGCACTCGTAGTTCCCGCACGGGATGTTGATGTTCACCAGCCCCGTCGAGCCGGCCGTGAACGTCATCGTGTGGCTCGAAACCACCGGCGATCCGCCGCCCACCGGCACAAGCTCGAAGCTGATGCACCGCGTGAACGGCCCGGCCGCAACCGCGGCCTGCAGGTCAACCGTCACGGCGAGAGTGTTAAGTGCATTCACCGTCACGTTCTGAACCGTCGAGGAGGTGTTGCCGCAGCTGTCGCTCGCAACCCACGTCACCGTGGTCAGGCCCGTGGCAAACGGGGCGTTCAGCGGGAGGCTGTCGCTGCGGGTACCGACGAGGGTCGGGCTGGTATCGCAGGTGTCGGAGGCCGACGCCCCGAGAATCGCCACCGCCGCCGTGCACAACCCCGCATCCGCGTTCACCGTGATGTTCGACACCGTGATCGACGGCGCCGAGGTGTCACGATTCGCCGACCCCAGATCCACCAGGTTCGGCAGGATGTCAAAGCCCGTGTCCGTCGTGATCCGCGTCGGCAGCACGCCCGCGCGGAACTCCACCAGATCCGACACGTTGCAGAAGTCGCTGGTCACGTTGAAGGTGAGGCGGGCCATGGAAGAAGCCGAGGCCGTTCCGGGGAGCGCGGGGATGCCGACGCCGTAGGTAAGCTCGCCCGGCGTGTGGAGCTCGAAGATCTCGGTCGAGAAGGGCGCGTCACCGGGGACGGCCGAGACGAAGTCCAGCGCAATGTCGTTGTACTGGAGGAAGAACTGCCCGCCGACGATGTCCGTCGACGCGTTGTTCAGGTTCACCTCAACCACGAGCTGATCGCCAGCCTGCAGACACGAATCCTGCGCCTCCAGCGAGAGCGTCGGGCCAACGGCCGGGATCACCCGCGCCGTCATGCTCGTCTCGGCAATCCGGTAGCCCGAATCGTCCTGCGCAAACCAGTTCACCGTGTAGTCGCCCGGGGGAAGGATGGTTCCGCCCAGGAAGCCGAAGTTGATCCGCCACGCCTGGCTGAACACGTAGTCCGTCGTGTTGTCCGTCCACACCCCGCCCAGCGGGTTCACGAAGAACCCGTCGTTGTCGTCCCATCCGCCCGCGCCGATGTCAAACAACGGCAGCGCCACCGTCACAAACGTCGTCCCCGTCGGCGACGGATTGCTGTCCAACTGGTACGTCAGCGTGTAGTTCCGCCCCAGCACCGAGTCCGCAGCACCCACGTCATCGCTGCGCGGGGTGAACTGGAAGTCCGTCGCCCACCACGACGCACCCGGGTTCGACAGCGCCGGACCCGCGAGCACCGTGAACGTGTTCCCGGTCGTGTTGATCGACTGGCCGGTATCGCGCCCACGCGCCTTCAGGAACATCGTCGTCCCCGCGCCGGAGCCCGACATGAAGTTATTGCCCGGGATTCCCGCGCCCACGATCATGTCCGTGTTCGCCTTCGCGGGCGACACGTTCACCAACTGCCCCAACGCGGAAGAAGCCATCCCCGCCGCGGCAAGCAGAGCCGTCACACACGTCACGCGCATTCTGTTCGTAATCATCGAAGCGATCTCCTGGATTCGATCCACCATCCCACGAGCTCCGCCCGGACCGCACTCACGCAGTCGGCCCCGCCGCGGACTCCTTCCAACTGCTCGGCAACGCACCGAGCATCGAATGACTCTCCGGGCGATCTCAACCCGGAGAGTCTGTACAACGGGAGTCTGGGGGTCAGTCCAGCATCTCGCCGATGTGGTTCAGCACGAACGCGAGGTCGTCGGCCGTCACCACGCCGTCCCCATCCGCGTCCGCCGCGATCCGCTCCCGCGAATCCATGTGCGCCATCACAATCTCCGCGTCGCGCTTGTCGATCAACC